>JBMOHG010000005.1:0-24937 GCA_049317965.1 Paludibacter sp. | reverse complement strand
ATAAACATAGAATACCAATTAATAATTATGAATAATACTCTGTGCTTTACACATTATTGATACATATTATTCAAATATGTGTAAGTTAGAATCCATAATTTTTCGTTAATCGAAAAATAAAAACGACAAAGCCACCCTAATACATAAGGTAGCTTTATCTTTTACATAGAAAAGGTCAGATTTTGAATTAAAGAAATAAACAAATATTATTAAAAGGCTGGCAGAAAATTGGTTGCTTCGCTTTCAATTCTTGTCAATTCGTACAAGAAAAGCGATTCGGCTGTATGAATCCAATATTTGAATTCTAATGTTTTATTGTATTTTGGAATAAAATCGAGGAGCGCATCAAGGTTGAATTCACTTGCCTCTACTCCAGCTCCCGAACGTATTGCATCCATCACGTTACATTCTTGCTCAATATGCATGGGCACCATCAGCACTGGTTTTTGCATATACATGGCTTCACAAACCGATTCGAATCCACCGGTAGTAGCATACGCCTTGCAATTAGCCATATAATCCAGAAAAAGTGTGTCGCTCAATTGGTGCATAGTTAAGTCGGGTGTTAATACTTTGTCGATTTCCACGTTCTTTTTATCCCAAAAGAAGTGAAGAGGTTGACCGGGGTTGTCTTTGCTCCATTGTGTTAACTTACTTGCACAACCACTATTAAGCATATAACCATGTATATAGTCACCCTTAAACGTAGGTCTGTTTATTACTTCGCGTCTTAAAAGTGGGGGTACTATAGCAATATTACCAAAATACGAATGATTATCAATACGAAACGAAAGTGCAAGCATCTTATAAGCATTCATGGCAGTTAGCCTCGAATAGAAATTCAAAAGTTTAAATTGTCTGTTGTTATCTCCTCTGTATTTAAAATCGGGAGTGAGAAAATAATACTGATGTCCCACGTTTACCATAGGTGGTTTTGGACTGAAAATGCCATAGGTAATTCCGCACATCAATTCATAAAAATTTACAACTATATCAGGTTTTGTGCTTTTTATAGTTCCATGTATGCTAAAAATGCTTTGAATATAAACTGGCAACAACAGTAAGTTATACAGAATGCTCACCAACAAAGGCGATTGTTTTCCTTTGGGGGTTGGCATAAAATTAGGGCTTTGAAACTGTATTGTTTCAATATTGATTTTTTTTGTAAAAAAGTCGGGCAAAGTGCGCTTAGCACTACACCCAACCATAACGGCTACCACCTCGTGCCCATTCCGCTCAAGCATACTTTTTAAACTCAACGCTTGTGTAAAATGACCTCGGCCCTCACCTTGTACTACAAATAGATATTTCATGTTAAAGTTGTTTGTTTTATGAGAAAAATGGATTGAAAAAGTTATTGGCAAATGCCACTTTCATAGGTTTTTGATTGGATTGAATCAATTCAATAACTTCGATAGGTTTTGGTTTGGCAATTGCATCGCGATGCATATACACTTCCCAAGTACCATCTTCATGCTCTAATAATGCCGACATAGTTTCTACCCAATCTCCCGAATTGAGGTAATGAATACCATCAATCATGTCGTTAGCGGGCTGATGAATATGTCCGCAAATAATACCATCTGCGTGACGGGCACGTGCTAACTCTACTAATTCTTTTTCGTAGTCGGAAATATAAGATACAGCTGATTTTACTTTATGTTTTATGCTTTGCGAAAGCGAAAAGTATTCCAATCCTTTTTTGGCACGATAAAGGTTGTATATTCTGTTTACCCACAATAAAAAAGTATAACCGATATCACCTAATTTTGCTAACCAAACCATTTTGGAAGTAATACTATCAAATATATCCCCATGTATCACATAATATCGTTTGCCGTTTTTTTCGTGCACATAATCATTTACAATAGATAGATTTGCAAACGAAAGCGGTGCTAAGAGATCAATAAAATCATCGTGATTACCTCTTATGTAGATAATCTGTGTATTGTGATTTTCCATCATTTTCATGATGACTTTAAAAAAATCGGTATGTTCAGTTTTCCATTTTCCTTTGCCGTTTTTTTGCAAATGCCAACCATCAATAATGTCGCCATTCATAATCAGTGTATCACAATTCACAGTACGTAAAAAATCAGTTAATTCTTTGGTTTTTGCATGTTCGGTTCCAAGATGAACATCAGAAATAACAATTGTCGGATAAAATTTTTGGTAGCTCATAATTGCTTTTATTTATACTGCAAAATAACAACAAGAATATTGCAAGAGTAAAACAAAGGAATTAAAATGATGTGTAATTTAAACTTCTTGCATATAGTATAAATCAAGCAGTTACTGCGTACATATCTATATTTCTCGTTTATCTCATAAACATGTTAAGTTTTATCTTTAAATTAATAATAATTTAGTAGAAAAAAAATTAAGTAAGAATGCGTGAGAAATAAATATTGACATCTAAATATGCGAAATGGCAGTAACTCTTAAAAATTAAAAGACCCAAAACAGTATTGATTTGGGTCTTTTGTTTATAGAATCTACTGGAAATAAGAATCATTCTATTGAAATTGAATCATGCGTAGTTGCTCTTAAATGGGTCATTATTGAAATATGTGGGTGAATTCATTGAACCTGGTTCACCAGGAGGCGTGTCAGATCCTGGATCTTCTGGAGGGCCATCAGATTGCAGCACCAACGATATTTCATTATCCAATATTATAGTTATGATACTCGGTTTACTATAAATTAATTTTTCAACCATACTGTTATTATCATTCATTATATCTAATTTTATCAAATTAAAACTACAAACTTGTTTTTAATTAATAACCTATGGCTATTTTAGTCAACAATTAATTTCTTAGTTGTATTTACTCCTGATACATTTACATTTACAAAATAAATCCCAGATTTCAGTTGTTTGTTGATAATGGTTGTTTTACCTGTTGAATATTGAGTTTCTAAGATTTGACCTAAAGTATTAAACAATCTTATGCTCGCTTTACTATCATCCGAATTACTTAAGCTAACATTAATTTGACCATTCATGTAATTTGAAATACACACATGTTTACCTACACTTTCTCTATTAAGGTCTGTAGTACCTGCGGCTGATTTGAATATAATACTGAAACGTGTACTGCTTGAAGCAACATCAGAAGCATAAGTATATTCAGCATCAGGTGTAAGTTCCATTTGCTTATTTAATAATTTATCCAATAAAATAATTTTTGTATCTGAATCAAAATTATCAATCTTTGTGGATTTAATTGTAAAGGATGTAGATTGACCTGTTGTGAATCCCAAAGCATATTCCTCGTTATATACGAATGAATTCATACCATTAATCGCAACTTTTTCGCCATTAACAACGCTGTAAATTTCCGGAACCATAACATTATTGTTTGACATCTTTGGGGTATCGTAACTGTCCAAATTATTATCGGCATTTTCATTGAAAGCAATTACTGTTTCGTCGCTGTTCACACCATTTGATACCCTAAGTTTCAAAACCGATTGAGAAGTCATTGCCGGAGATTTCAATCTATTTGTAACATCTTCAACATCTTTTATTGTACGAATAGAGTTAGAAACAGACAAAGTCCCTGTTGTACCGGTCATCAGTTTAACCCAATAAGCTTGCATAGGAGCAATATAAGGAGTTGCTGATTTGCCACTTGCACTTACACCTATATTTAAAGCAGCACTATAACTATCAAATACCATCTGATTCGATGCATTTTCTGCACGTGTCCAAATAGATCTATAAACTGAACCTGCTGCTGGAAGAGCAGTGCTTATATTTATAAAAGATGGATATGGATTTACAATCAAATTGTATCCACTTTTAACATCACCTGCTGTCTTTGTCAGATTTATCGTCTTGGATCCGGTTACAAGAGTTCCGGTAAAGTTCACAGTGGTGTTTGCACCCAAACGCACTACATATCCTTTTCCAACTTCAAGTGGTGTTATGTTATCAGTTATTTCAATATAAGTGTGAGTAGGTTCATTATAATACCATAACTGATTTGCGCCTTCGGCATCAAAAACTGCACTTGTTGCACCAACTACCGGAGTACCAATGTACCAAAAACGTCCGCTTGGAGATGCACCACCAGCACCTGTCAAGTATTGTTGAACGGTGGTAGTTCCAGTTACTGTTAATCCACCATTAGGGTTTAAATCTACAAAAGTTGCTGTTCCGTTAGTAACATCACTTTTCAACATAAAGTTACCTGAAATGGTTAATGATTTAGTATCGGGCAAAGAAACTTTTCCCCCATTTTCGAGCGATAAACTTTTAAAACCAACCGACCCATCAACATTTAAAATACCATTTGCTGTAGATACAGTTACATCTGTTATCTCAGGTTCAGTAATAGTGGAAGTTGCAATAGTTGAAGTAACTGATGCCACAGGAAGTATTGCGAAATTTGCAATCAAATTTCTATTTTCGTTTGCAGTAAATGTGTAATTTGCGTTGTTCGACATTACTGTACCTCCTACTCCATCAGTCCATTTTAAAAAACGGTAACCGCTTAATGGTGTAGCTGTAACAGAAATGGAAGTACCGGAGGTAAAACTACCATTAGCTGTTCCACTTACAGTACCCATTGTTTCATTACCAGATGATCGTGAAATGGCAAACTTCAAATTTAAGACTTTAGGGACATCAAGAGTTCCAATAGTAGTGTTCTTGACAAATGTTGAAGTCTCTACTACATCATAAAACTGATTTGTGTTTGAATCATATACTTTATATGTAAATCCAGTTACATTATTAGTTGAATACATAGCTGTTAAGATATATAATTGCCCACTTGGACCATCTGTAAGTGTAGTATAACCCCAACAGATATTATTTTTAAAAATACCTAACAATTGACCATCGGGTTGATTTAATACCCCATTCTTCTTTACAATTGCAACAACTGGCATAACATACTGTGTCCCTGTTGGCAACACCCAAGGATCATCTTGCACAGAACTCGAAACTTTTTGAACAAACATAGATTTATCAATTTCTTCAGCATTAATATGGTTAAAAAATATGCTCGAAATAAAAATACATATACAAACTTTTAAAATTCTATTTTTCATTTTATCTTTTTTATTAAATAATAATACCTTAAGTCAATAAATTAACGATTAATACAAATCATACGTGAAAAATGATTAGAACCAGAATTAACTTTAACTATATAATCACCATTACTGATATTGTTATCAATTTGTAATGGAATAATCATTTCACCATAAACAGTTTTGTTCAATAAATTCTTTATTAATACACCTTGTAAACTAAAAATTGAAACTTGAAGTTGCTTTACATATTGAGATTTTAATTTAATATAAATCTGATTCGATACTGGATTAGGGAAAATTGAAAATTCAATATTGTCAATTGGATTTAAACTTGTTACAGTACTTTCAAAATTCGCAATCAAATTTCTATTTTCATTTGCGGAAAATGTGTAAACTGCATTTGTGGACATTACTGTACCTCCAACTCCATCAGTCCAGTTTACAAAACGGTAACCTGCTAATGGTGTAGCAGTAACCGAAATAGAAGTATTTGAAGTAAAACTACCGTTAGCAGTTCCACTTACTGTACCCATTGTAGCATTACCTGTTGTACGAGAAATGGAAAATTTTAAATTTAAAACTTTAGGTACATCAAGAGTTCCAATAGTAGTGTTTTTGACAAATGTTGAAGTCTCAACTACATCGTAAAACTGATTTGTGTTTGAATCATATACTTTATATGTAAATCCAGTTACATTATTAGTTGAATACATAGCTGTTAAGATATATAATTGCCCACTTGGACCATCTGTAAGTGTAGTATAACCCCAACAGATATTATTTTTAAAAATACCTAACAATTGACCATCGGGTTGATTTAATACCCCATTCTTCTTTACAATTGCAACAATTGGCATAACATACTGAGTCCCAGTTGGCAATACCCAAGGATCATCTTGTTTAGAAGATATAATTTTTGAAGGAACATCATTATCTATGATATTACTGGATGCTGATAATGAGAAAACAATCAAAAAAACAAAATAAAATAATAATACATTTTTTTTCATGAGCTGAATCATATAAATTTAAATCTAAAAATACAATAATATAAAAAAGTTAGTTTAATTAAATATCAAGAAATTATTTAAATAGTAATCTTTTAATATTTGTTTTTTTACCTAATGTTGATTTCAAAATATAAACTCCTGACGCAACATTAGTGTTAAAGTTTAAGCTCTGATAAGGGGAAATAACTCCAACATATAATACTTTAACTAAAGATCCAGTTAAGTTAAATAATTCAATTCTTGAGTCATTTGCAATTTCATTTCCAAATTTTATTGAAAAATGGGAATCAATTGGATTTGGGTATACACTTATAAAAATATCTGCAATTTCATCTATTGCATTTGGTGTTATACCTGCACCTACTGTGTGTAACGAAACTGGAGAATCAATTTGACCTACTATAGAACCAGCAGTAAAATTAACAGTTTCTGCAATATTGAATTCAAGATTTAAAATAGGATCATAAGCTTTGTATGTAAATCCAGTTGCTGTTGAAGTATTGTAGCCAACTGTAACAATATGCGTTTTTTGACCATCAGGACCATCAATATTATCAATAAAACCCCAACATTTATTATCTTTAAAAACACCCAACAATAAACCTGGAGTTTGATATAACGTCGAAGTATTGTTCTTATATACTTTTGCCACTATTGGCATATTATATCTTAATCCTATTTCACTTACCCAAGGATCATTAGAGGTCTTATTTTCATCTGCTTTAGCAATTAAACTAAAACAAAAAATAAACATAAATACATGTATTAACTTTCTCATATTATCTATAATTTTAATTGAATTATATAAAATGAAAGAATACCAGGATGTTTAAAAAACATCCTGGTTTCTTAGATTATTATTAAAGAAATTCAATTGGTTATTTTAAAATAACTTTTTGTGAATAATTATTGTTTCCAACAGTTGCTTTAATCATATACATACCATTCTTCAAACTCTCTCTCGATACTGTTAATGTCTTATTACCATTAATTTCACCATCAAAAATAGTTTTCACATTTCTTCCTTGCATATCAAAAAGGCATACATTTGCATTTGAAGTTTGCGCAGAATTCAGATTAACATTAAACTCTGATTCAATTTGATTTGGATAAGCTGAAAATCCATCAGCAATTGAATTTTGATTATTAACTAATCCTTTTATTTTCAGAGCTACTGGAGCACTTAATTTTCCAATAGTTGACATATTATCAAATTCAACTGTTTCTTCTAAATCATAATACTTCGATGTAGTTGGATCATATACTTTAAAAGTCATACCAGCAACTTTTTCACTGTTTGAACCTACAGAAACACCAAAAGTATTTTTATTAATTAAACTTGAACCATAGCATTTACTATCTTTAAATACAGCTAATTGCATTCCTTCTGGTTGATATAACTCACCATTATTAAATACTTGTGCATACATTGCCATAGCATAACGTTGTCCAACTTCTGACTCAAATTTTGGTTGAGTATTTGAAAATTGAGATTTAACCTTAATAGCAGTACTAACATGATTTGTAGGATAAGCAAATGAACTTGATTCTGCTTTCTTCAAAATATAACCTGTTCCAGGATTAAGATTAATTGGATTATCAAATGTTGTACCATCATAAGTTGATAATAAACCTTGTCCAATCAAAAAATCATCTGCTGAAGGATTTAAACCTCCTAATGCTGTATTAATCTCGTATGCATTCAATAAATTATAACCAATCCAATTAAAACCGGCATTTAATTTTAAAGGTTCATTAAATTCCAGTGGTTGATTAGTAATAGATATTCTTCCAGGTGTATTTGATGTTGTTGTTAATACATACATCTTACCCTTTAATAAATTACTTAAACCAAACCATTTTCCATTTGTGTAAATAGCAGTTTCTGTTTGACTTGAAATGTAATCACCATTTGTAGCTGTGTAATTTAAAACAGATTTAACTGGAGCATTTTCAGGAAGAACATTAAATGAAATCCAATTACTTCCTTTAATCAATGGAATTGTTAGAGTAGCTGTTGCATCTAATCTTTTTGGATTTGATCCTGAACCAACTTGTTCAGAAGAGTTAAAGTCAACAAAAGTTGGTATATGATATAATTTCTGAGTAGTTGCATCATATACTTTTACTGTTAAACTATCTTCTGGATCTACATTCGATCCAACTGAAAGTGAGAATTTTCCAGTAGAACTATTTACAGTACTAACTCCTAAACATACGTCGTTTTTATATACCATTAACTTGGAACCAGCACTTGTAATTTGACTTCCATTAGCAAAAGCAGTGAAATACATTGCTTCAGCATTTTCTAAACCTGGTTGAGCTGCAAATGACCATGACCATTTTGATCCTGTATTCATTTTAGATGTAGCTAAAGGCAAGAAATTAGGGGCGGTCAAATTAAACGGATCAGAAATTTTCAAATTTGTATTTACATTAACTGTATCGTTTCTATAAGCAAGTTTATTAAACCATGTACGTTCAGAACCTACTGTCCAAGTTCCTGATGGAGCAAGGAAATTAGCTGATGTCATACCAGATAATACACAATTGCTAACAACAAGTGAATCAACATCAGCTTTTCTTTGTGAATAACTACCATCTATTTGCAAACCAGAAGGCCATCCTGCGAAAATTGAATTATACACTTTTAAACTTGAAGATCTGCGTAAATGCATTGCACTTTGATACAAACTAGCACTTGAAGTAGAAGAAGTAACTTTAGGACCAAAAGAACTTACATTACTAAATATTGGCATTGTAATAAGAGCTGTATTTGATCCAGCTGCATTATTATCTGATTCAAAACAGTTTGATTTACTTTGGTCAGCCTTACTTGGATCGCGAAGTGCAACCGCATATTGAACCATACCTGTAAAACCGTTATCAGTATCAAAATCATCGTCCCAACCACGGAAAGCAATTAAGTGTTTTGCATTTACGGTACCACCAAACCATTCGTAAGAGTCATCTCCTGAATAAGAAACTTGTACATTATCAATTGTAGTTCCATCACCAACACTTCCCATAGTCAATCCATTAATTTCGTTGTTTGCTGCAAAAGCAACTCCAGGAAATTCAATACGAACATACTGCAAACTTCCAGAATTATCGTGTGGATCAGGTGTACCTACACCTGCACCATGTTTTGAAGTAACACCACCTTCAATTGTTGCTTCACCTGTTGGATAATTATTTGGTGCAATTCCACAAAGAATAATACCACCCCAGTCACCATAATTACGGGCACCAGCAGCTTCGCCAGAAGTAAATACAATTGGTTTATCAACTGTACCATTAGCGATAAGCTTAGCTCCTTTTTCAATTATCAAAGCAGCCTTATTTGTTTTTTCACCACGTACTACAACACCAGGCATAACAGTAAATATGCTACCTGACTTAACATAATTCCAACCGTTTAAAGAGAAACAACCGTAAGTTGTAAAAGCTGGGGCAGTTAAATTAAATGCATTATTTACCATCAAAGAAGTATTTTCGGTAGATATGCGGTTATTATATGCAACAGTATTAAACCAATTTGAAGCTTCAGAAGTTTGTGTCCATAACTGATGTTTTCCTGGAGTTGCATTTTGTGCTGGAACAACAAAATCAGTTCCCATTCCTGAAAGTACAATATTTTCAAGTTTTAAATCTCCTCTTGCAGCACTTACCTGAGCCGAATCTCCATCTATTTGAACGCCTGAAGGCCATCCAGAAAAAGTAGAGTTAAAGATTTTTATCATAGTATTTCTACGTAAATGCAATGCACTTTGATATAAATTATTGTAGTTTGTTGGTGCAATATCAGAAATATTTACTTTCGGACCATAAGAACTTACATTACAAAAAATTGGAGCTGTAATAAGTGCAGTTTCGGATCCTGTAGCATTATTATCTGATTCAAAACAGTTTGATAAACTAACATCAGCTATAGTAGGATTACGAAGGGACACGGCAAATTGAACCATACCTTGGTAACCGTTATCTGTGTCAAAGTCATCATCTTTACCTGAATAAGCAATAAGGTGTTTACAATTTACAGTACCACCAAACCATTCATACGAGTCATCGTTCGAATACGAAACTTGAATGTTATCGATAGTTGTACCTGATCCAACTCCACCCATGGTTAAACCATTGATTTCGTTATTCAATGCAAAATCATAACCCGGAAACTCAATACGGACATATTGTAAGCTACCTGAATTATCAGCAACATCGGATCCACCATAAGTTGAATTTACACCTCCTTCAATAGTACCAGACCCTCCTGTTAAATTCACTGGAGCTTTACCACAAATAATAACACCACCCCAGTCACCTGAAGAACGACTACCAGCACTTTGATTCGAAGTAAATACGATTGGTTCGGCAATAGTACCGTTTGCAATCAATTTAGCACCTTTTTCGATAATCAATGCACCTTTGTTGGTTTTATCACCACGAATTACAGTACCCGCTTCGATTGTCAAAGTTGCACCGTCTCTTACGTATACCCAACCATTTAATAAATAAACTTGATCTTTTGTCCATGTTTGATCAGTTGTAATACTACTAGCATCAATTGTTACAGTTGTAGCTGAATAAACAGTGCTTTGTGGATTAAAATTAGCCCAACCTGCAGTCCAGTCAGTTTGGTCAAATGCACCAACGTAATCAACTTTAGTAAAAAAAGAGTTGTTAAGCAAAGGGTTAACAAAAGAAGCAGGTGCATTAAATGCAGATCCTAATGTAACACTTTTAGTAATATCTCCAGCCATAAATGTGTACTTTGATGCCGGGTACACAGTAGTAGTTGGAGTAAAATTTGTCCAACCAGTGGTCCAGTCCGTTGTGCCAAACGCACCTCGGAAGTTCACTTTGTCAAAAAAACTGTTGTCAATAGTATTCTGTGCAAAAAGCGATGCACAAAACAAAAGACCTGCGAATAGAAAATTCTTTTTCATTTTTTTTTGTTTTTTAATTGATTGATAATTGATTAAAAATAATTGATTAAGAAAAATATATTATATTATAAATTCACACTAATACCCAATTTGAACTGTCTACCTGGTTTATATTTATTACTAACTTGTTCTCTGATTTTTTTTTCTCCTTTATCGGAATACTTTTGATATTGTTGAAAAACTACATCATCGTCCAAAATATTTTTTATACCGAACTTAATACTCATCCATTTTGTAATACCTTTTTCGAAAGTAAAATCGAGGGAATTAAATGGTCTTTCATAAATATGAGGTGTATCGATATCACCAACTGTTGCTATTCTTTCACCTACTTTGTTATACATTAAACTTGTAATGATTTTTGATTTTTGATCATTGTAAAATACAGCAACATTAATGATATAGGGTGATTGACCCTGCAAAGTACGTTCAGAAGCTCCTTCAGAAATTGAATCTGTTTTAATAACAGATTTAATTAAAGATGCATTTACTACAAATGTAAAATTGGATAAAAATTTAAAAGCACCAGATTTTTCAAATTCATGTAATCTTTTACGTATATCCAACTCAACACCATACGATTTTGCACCATTGCGAACATTATCGAATGTATAATTCCACCCAGATCCAGTATATAAAATTTTAGATTCTATTGGATTTGTAAAATCTTTGTAAAAAGCACCTAACGATACAATTTCTTCTGAAGTTGGATACCATTCAAATCGCACATCTGAATTTTGAATATAACTATTAACTACTTTAGTATTTCCATACGTCATGGCATTATCTTCAAAACTGTAAAAAACAAATGGTGATACCTCTCTGAACTCAGGACGATTTACAGTTTTGCCACTTGCCAAACGTAACAATAATTTTTCAGAAATATTTAAAGTAGCATTTATCGAAGGGAAGATGTTTAATGAGTCAATATTTACGTTTATGGGGTTTTTATCTGTACCATCACGTTTATATCCATTTAATGTCATTGTATTCTTCTCAACTCTTACACCTAAGTAGGTATTTATCCATTTGGTAATCGGCACATTAAGAGCAATATAACCTGCACCTAATTTATTACTTGCAGAATATGAATCAGCCTTCTGAGTCGATTCTATTATATGTGTACCAGTCATATAATCAATTTTAGTATCGAGCATTTCTGTAATAGAAGTAAACATTTGTTCATCGAATCCTTTTTGACCATTGTAGCTTTCAATAGGATAATAACTAAAGTTGTTCTGTTTGTAATCAAACATACCCATCTTTATATATCCAAAAACTCTAGAGTCAAAATTTCTTTCTTTCTTTTCATAATAAGCTCCTGCCTTAATTTCTGGTTTAAAGTTTCCAATTTTAATTAAATGAGAATAGTTAATTGATGCATTATATATATTTTCTTTATTATTTAATGTCATTCTACTTATTGCATCTATAGAATTAGAAAAATTTATCATGTATTGTGAACCAAAATCAGTATCAAAAGGTGTAGCTTTTATTCTTCTTAAATCTGGTTGTTTTTTATCGGCATAAGAATATCCTGCAACCCAATCTAATTTTATTTTACCTGAACTAAACGTATGTGTACCTGCAAGTTGACCTGAATAAGTAGCCCGTGACTCATATCCTAACTCGTAAGCACGTTCATTAGTTGTCCTATAAAAGTCAAACCCCTCTTTTAACACTACCTTAGAAACACCATTATTATTGAATAAATTACGAAATTCGATTTTTTGATTATTGCCAAAAATAAATGTCCAGTTCGATAATGCACTTACACGTACTTTGGAAGCAAAACTCCGCTGCATATAACGGTATGAAGTATCTGGATACGCCCAGTAGGCAGCCCTGAAACAATTTTCATTTGTATTTGTAGAATTGTAACCTATCGCATTAATTGCACCTATTGAAATATCACCAAGTATGAATCGATTATTTAATGACAATTGAAAATCAGCATCGGGTTTTGCGACACTAGTAAAAGGTGTCATTATTTTATTGAATGATTTACTAATTTCGTTAATCTTATCAACTTTAGCATAAGTAACATGATCTAATAAACTTTTATATTCATCTGTCGAAGGGACTGCACTCGGTAACCCTCTTGTGCCGTCATCATAACCCATCCAATCAGTTTTTCCACCTTGGTAAGTGTAGAATTCTTTACCTGTAGTACCTTGATGATTTCCATAAGAATAAGAAAAAGTGATGCTGTTTTTATCAATCAAACTTTTGGTTTTAATATTTATCATAGCACCGGCAAAATCAGAAGGAAGCTCAGGAGCTGCAGTTTTGTAGATAAGAATATTGTCGATTTGTCCGCTGGGGATAACATCGAATGAAAATGCACGTACATCGCTTTCGCTACTTGGTGTTGAAGATCCGTTGAGCCAAACAGAATTGTAACGCTCGGTCAATCCACGTACAATCACAAACTTACCATCACGAATACTTACACCCGGAACGCGGCGAATTACTTCCGAAGCATCTTTGTCTTGCGATTTGGCAATTTGTTGTGACGAAATACCATTCACTGTCAATGCACTTATCTTGGTATTCATAAGTAACGAAAGTTCGGTATCGGTTCGGCGGGTTCCGGTAACTACCACATCTTTTATTTGTGTAGTGGCGGGTTTCAACTTTATATTATTGGTAATGTTACCTGCTTTGGTAATAGTTATCTTTTGTATTTGCTTTTCGTACGAAATAAATGAAAAGACAACATTATATGTTCCTGTTGGTAGGTTTTTAAAAACATACTCACCATTCATTCCGGTTATTGTACCTAAAGTTGTACCTTGTAATATAACGTTACAACCAATCACACTTTCGCCATTTTCGGCATCGGTAACAATACCTTGCAAGGAATTTTGTCCGTAAGTAGTTACTACGAAAACTAATAATAGAAAGGGAAATAAAATTCTTTTAATCACGATTTCTTAGTTGAAAATTTCAGCAGCAAAAATATAGCTATGACATTCAATTTCGATTAAGAAAGTATGAATATGGTATTAATAAGTAATTACTTATATATTACCTTGCTATTACGTTAGCGTTACAATGCGCTTTTCTATTTGTTTATAGTATCTGATATATCTGGCTTTATAAAGCATAATAGTTTGATTTATTATTATTTGGATAACATTACTGAATTGCAGAATGAATAAATTTTCAACTAGAAATAGAATTGTAAAAGCAATGAAACAATAGCTTCATAAATGCACTTTACTTTTGCAATCAAAATAAATTATTAATGGAAAATGATTAGTGGCAAATGGAAAATTATGAACTTGTTTCCAGCATTTCACAAAATGGCTATTGGGCGATATTTTTATTGATTTTTTTGCAAGAAGTTGGTTTTCCCAGTCCCATTCCAAACGAATTTGTGTTAATAATATCAGGATATCTTGCATTTCAGGGTGTATTAAGTTTTCCATTGATAATACTATCAGTTTTTGTAGCGGATTTATTAAGCGGTACCATCCTTTATACTGTATTCTATTTTTTCGGAAAAAACATATTACATCGAAAGCCAAGATGGATACCAATTTCACAAAAAAAAATGGATAGTATTGGTAATAAAATAAATAGGCAAGGAACAACGGGGGTATTTATCGGTAGGTTAACTCCATTTATACGTGGTTATGTTTCGGTTTTGTGTGGATTGCTCCAATTTCATCCAAAGAAATTTTGCTTTATCATTATTGGCACTTCAGCCTTATGGTCTACGGTTTATGTAACTGCCGGGGTTTTATTAGCTCCATATTGGAATTTACTATCCAATTCCAACTCACATCAATCTTTTTATTTATCTATATTTTCGGTAGCAATTATTTTTGTTGTTATCGTTTTCTATGTAATCAAACGACTCTTAGTAAGGTCTAATTGATTTAAAATCACTAACATTAAAATTTACAATTTATGATAGTTCATGTAGCTTCCGAAACTCAATACATGGTAAAAGGAAATGGCGTTCACACGGCATTTATCGACCATGTAGAATTATTAAAATCGAAAAATGATATCGAAGTTGTTATCAATAACGAAGGATCGGGCGATGTTTTTCATTGCCATACTTATGGCCCCTATTACTTTTTAAAGGGTTTGGGATATAAAAACAAACGAATTCATACCGTTCATGTAATACCCGATTCGATAAAAGGTTCGTTGCCATTTTGGCCTTTATTTATGCCATTTGTAAAATGGTATCTCAAACAAGTATATTCTTATGCAGATGTTTGTATTGCCATTTCGCCTATGGTGGAGGAATCAATTATAGAATTAGGAGCAAAAACTGAAATTGTACGAATTCCCAATCCAATTAATATCGACAAATGGAAACGTACGTCCGAAAATAGAAAAAAAGGAAGAGAACTATTAGGAATCAAAGAAAATGAGTTTGTTGTGCTGGGTGTAGGTCAATTGCAAGCTCGAAAAGGAGTAGAAGATTTTATTGATGTGGCTTCTAATATACCGCAAGCAAAATTTGTATGGGCTGGTGGTCGTCCGTTTAAAACAATGACCGAAGGCATTTTGCGAATAGATGAGCGAGTAAAATCTGCACCAAAGAATATTCAGTTCACTGGAATGCTTGAATTAGATCAAATGCCACTAATATACGCCGCTGCCGATATGATGCTTTTTACTTCATATCAGGAAAACTGTCCGCTAGCACCAATCGAAGCCGCTGCTTGTGGTATGCCTGTAGTGTTCAGAGACATTTATGAGTATAAATTACTTTATAACTACAGCTATTTAAAAGCAGCATCTACCAACGATTTTATTGAAACGACCATTAAGTTAATGACTGACAAAACATTCTATTCCGATGGCTTGCAAATCTCAAAGCAGTTGATAACACAATTTGATAAAGATAGAATTAGAGAAAAACTGGTGAGTCTTTATGCCCGTTTAAACGAACGTATTCCAGATTTGTATCCTTCGTGGAGATAATGCGTAGAGACGGGGCGCATCTCTACAGGGTCAAACAATATTAAATCCAATTACTAGGAATAACCAAGTAATTGGATTTTTTATATTTGAAGGTTTAGTCCCGTTTCTACTAATATTCTAACTGTGCCAATCTATTATCAACCACATTGAAATTTACGACAAATTCCATGGCATAATGATCTGATAAGTTCGTTTCAAATCCGTTTATTTTTGAAAGAAATGTTTGCACTTTTCGTTCAATATTATGAATTAACTCACCATTTCTCACCAACACATAATCAATTATTCTACGTTTCCCTTGTGCAGATCTTGCCAGGTTATTGTTCACTTCATCATAAGTTACATGCACTGTTCCACTTAGCTCACCATTTTGAGCATCTAATGTTTGGAGCATTTGTTGATAATTGGGTTTATCATCCATATCAATATTAAAATCGCCACAGATGAGTTGTGGCGTGTCTTTTCGGTAATATTTATTTAGTAAATGTTCTTTGATTTCTGCACATTGTTTGCTTCTTACGTTATGCGAATAATCGGCCTGAAGGTGAGTGGTAAGTAATTGAAAATTTGCACCTTGAAAATTTCCTTCGAAAAGCACCGCACCTTTACGAGCTACAGCGTCAAATCCGGCAGAACGACTAAACTGAAACTCTCCAAGCTCTTTGAGTGGAATTTTGCTTACCACCCACAATCCACTGTTGGTTTTGAATGGTAAATTATTTCTATTAGCAGGACCATATTGATAGGGATATTCATTCAATAAACCCTTCGACAAAATATTACGACATTTACTACTAAACGCTTCTTGGAAAACAATAATTTGATAATCAGAATACTTTAACTTATCGGCAATTGCTTTTGCACGCTCTCCATTGCTATTAAAAAGACTAATGTATGGTAACATATAAATATTCCAACTTAGAATTTTCAACTCATTTTTGTTCGTAATAATTGTCGGAAAAGGCTTGTGAGAAAAGGTTTGTGAAGTAAATAATGTCATACAACAACTGATAAAAAATAGTTTTATTTTCATTTTTATTTGATGTTTAATTACGCTGCAAAGTAACAATCCAAATATTATATAAAAATTAAAACAAGGTGACAATTGTATTAAAAATTCAAAAATCAAACAGATTAAATACAACTTACTTCAATCGTTTATAAACACTTATGAATAATATCTGATGACAAACGGATTTTTTTACACTCGTTTTAAAATTGGATTATTTATTAAATAACTAAATAGGGTTCAAATTTCAATAGTTCGTTATAAAATATGTTTTTTTGAACGCAAAGATGCAAAGTCACAAAGTCAGAAAGAAAAACTGAAAGTTTTTTTCTTTGCGTTCTTTCTCTTCTTGTTGATTTTTAAGTGTTTAAGGCTTTGCGTTTACTTTTTACTTTGAGTGAAATATTTTTTTATTAAATATACTTTATTAATTCATTCGAAAACAGAATTATTGAGCATTTTATAACGAACCATTGAAATTTAGTAAATATTAAAAAAGCCGACTTTCACAAGCCAGCTTTTTCAGGAGCAAGAAATTGTTCGATTATGAACTTCAAGATAGTCGTCAATATCTTGATACTTACTAATAAAGTGTTAACTTTTAAAAATTCAATCCCTTTGTTTATTGTCACCTAAACTTAATTTAACTTCAATTACTTATGAATTTTTGAGTTCTTTAATCTTTAATTTTAAATCAAGCCTAGCTAGTATTTTCCTCAATCTTTTCGGGTGGTTTATTTCATAAGTGGTATCATATAGTGAATTTTGCATAACATCAGCATCCTTAATCATTTCGCTGTATTTATCATGTTTTTCTTTTTTGTTGGAATGATTTCCAATTGCAGTTATTACAATATTTATTTCTTCATCGGTAAATGCTCCTATTTTCCGTAACAGTAGTTCAGCTTCATCCATTCCCAGAATTGCATGATTTTTCACATATTCGTACTTATAAGTAAAAATGTCGTGCAACATACCAATGATGGTACATAATTCTATGTTCAATCCTCTTTCTATAGCAATTAAGGTACAATACTGTGACACTCCATATAAATGTACATATCCATCTCTACGTATTTTCACGTTAGGTTGGCACAGTAAAATTTCATCTACTTCTGTCCTAACCATTTCTAATCTATTCATATAGTTTCAGCTATTTACAAAAAAAATTATGTGTAAAAATACATATTAATCAATTAAGATTCAAATGCATCTTGAATAAATTCTTTAAGTTTCAAAATACCTTCGGCAAGGTTATTTAGTTTTTCTATCGCCTCCCTCACTTCACTAGGTTCATTCAAGTTGTTTTTAAATTGGATAGAATGCTTACAGTCATGAATGGTCAATTTCATAATTCCATCTTCCATAACTTTGGCATGATAACACGACATACTTCTATGACTTTCGGGTAATAGAAAATTCTTTTTATTGTAGGTTTGGTATTCCATTTGTTTAAACGTTTTTAAGCTCGGTAAAATTACATCAGCAATAAATCAATTAGATTAAAGTGATATTACGATATTATTAAGTATTCTTTTGGTACCTGGAACAATTTGAAATAAAATTTTATCTATTATTTAATGTAATTTTAACACTGAAAACAAAGATTATTCTCATCTTTGCAGGAAAATTATTACTCATGTATTGGTACGAAGACGAAATAAAACAACTTGAAGATAAATTTATCCTCCCAAAAGGAGATAAAATGCGGGTATTATTTTATGGAAGTTCATCTTTAAGAATGTGGAATACTCTTGAAACTGACTTCCCTCAGTTCGAGGTTATAAATCTGGCATTTGGTGGCTCTACTTTGGCTGCATGTTGTTGGTTTTTCAAGCGGTTAATTCCACTTTGGAAACCTGACATTTTCATATTGTATGCCGGTGACAACGATTTAGGCGATGGTCGCCATCCTGAAGAAGTTTTTTTAAACTTCAACAACATAATGGCACTTATTGATGAACATTGTGGGCACATCCCAATTGCATTTATATCTGTAAAACAATCAATTTCAAGGCTTAATCTTTATGATTCAATTGAGTTTACCAATAAAATTATTAGGGAAGAAATTGAGTTGAAATATCCATTTTGCAGTTACGTGGATATTAATGACGCAATGAAAACAAATGGAGTTATTGATAGTGCCTTATTCGAGCCCGACGGTTTGCATCTCAGCAAGAAAGGATATAAAGTTTGGAGAAAAGAACTAAAATCACAATTCTTAGATAATTGTAATGCAAAAAGATTATAGAATATTTCAGAGCTGATGAATCGTGAATATCACAAGTGGTTTAGTCTCAATCTGAGACGTAACATGGAGTTGTTGGTTTATGGTCATGCTGGAGCTAGGGTTTTATTGTTTCCAACCCGTACAGCACGGTTTTATGATTACGAAAACTGGAAAGTTATCGAATCACTTCAACATCACATTGAACAAGGTTGGCTTCAAGTATATGCGCTTGATAGTATTGATCAGGAAAGTTTCTATTGCTTTTGGGCACATCCACAAGGACGAATTCACCGACACAATGAATACGAGCAATATATTCTGAATGAGGTAATTCCGCTTACCATAGCAAATAATCCAAATCCTTTTCTAATGTCGGTTGGTTGTAGTATGGGTGCATATCATGCCATAAATATCGCCTTTCGTCATCCACATTTATTTGGTAAAGTTGTAGCTTTAAGTGGCCGATATGATATAACTTTGAATTTAGGGATGTTCTATGATTTAATGGATGGCTACTATTCCGACTATGTTTATCACAATTCTCCTAGCCATTTTATGCCCAATATGCCTGAAGGTGAACTCCTAAATCAAATAAGGAATTTGCAAATAACCATTGTTTGTGGTAAAGAAGACGTTTTTCTTCAAAACAACAAAGAATTTAGTCAATGCTTAGCAAATAAAGGCATAAACCATAATTTTTATGAATGGGAAGGACTTGCTCACAAAGCTAAATACTGGAAACAAATGTTACCCATGTATTTGTAATCACTTTACAGTTTATTTTCGATATATAATTACTAATGTTTTGCTGTTTTTTTTTCTATTTCTTTCCAAAGTGTCTTGTACGAAGTAGAACCTTTTGAATTTGGGCTAAATTCGGCAAGAGGCTTTCTGTATATACCCATTTTTTCTATATCGGCCAAAAATGGAATAGAAGTAGAGCAGAGATTAGGCATCTTCCGTGTAAGCTCCTTCATCATGTTTTGATGAACAGATTTCCGCATTTCAACCATAGAAAAAAATGGTATTACTGTAGAAATATCCAAATCATCATCTTCGAAAAATGAAATTATCTGTTCATAAGTCTGCAAACATAGAGGTGTTGGAACAGTAGGAACAAGAATAAAATCGCAGGCATGGAAAATATTCTCTGCTAAAATTGAAATTCCTGGAGGACAATCCAGAAAAACTACATCGTATTTATCTTTCAAATCCTTCAATGCCTCCCTAATTCTTTTTTTTGATTTCTTAACCTGATTCAAAATTGTATCAATATTCCGATACGAGAAATCTGAAGGAATAATATCAAGTTTATGATACTCAGTGCCAGTTATAATGTCGCTTAAATCAACTTTTCCTCTTATAATTTTTTTTAAACTTGCATCAAAACCCTGTACCTGATCAAAGTAAAATGACGAAGCACCTTGTGGGTCCAGATCCCACAAGAGCGTTTTATTACCGTCAAGACTAGATAAATATGAAAGATTGACAGATGCTGCAGTTTTACCTACACCACCTTTGATATTGAAAATACCATATACTTTCATTTTGTTTCTTCTGGTTTAACTACTTTCTCAACTTTTTGTTTTTTCTCCTTTTTCTTTGATTTTTCCTTCTTCTCAGGTTTAATTTTCATTGTTTTTTTGGCAACTCGCACCAATTCCCACATTATTTCTTTTTCCTGATTTAGTTCGGCTTTCTTGTTCATTAATCTTTCTTTTAACAGAAGGATTTCTTTTTTCATTTTCTCAATTTTACGAACCGATGCTTCGATTGTCTTGATTGTAGAAATTTCTTGCTCATTCATCTGTGAATTTTCTTCAGTTGCTTTTAAGTTATTTACAACTTCAACTACTGATTCAATGCTGTTTTTCTTTTCTTTCTTTTTCATGATGCATACTTTTTTAGGATGATTTAAATAATTGTTTATTTCTATTCGATAAAAATGGTTGTATTTATTTATTTATACTTATATATCAATACTCAATAATTCGTTATAAAAAAGATTTTTTGAACGCAAAGTCGCTAAGTTGCAAAGACGCAAAGAAAAACTGAAAGTTTTTGTCTTAGCGTTCTTTCTCTTATCGTTGAATATAAGGCATTTAAAACTTTGCGGCTTTGTGTTAACTCTTTTTTTTAACAAAACCACAATGAGTTAAATTGTGCTATTTAAACCCATATTAATCAATACGATATGACTTTTTATGACGACCCATTGAATATATATGAAATTGTTTTCAGGTCTGAAAAAATAATTCTTTAAATTGCTCAAGAATATGAAAGCTTAGTTCTTAATTGATAAAGACTTATTAACTTTGTACTAAAGATTAATCAAAACGATATTTCCAGTAACTTCTCCGTTTTCAACTAACCTATTGGCTTCTGGTGCTTCGGCAAGTGACATACGTTTATTGATGATTGGTTTAATCTTTCCATTTTCGAGAAAAGCAAGAAGCTCTGCCATATCATCGAGTACTGTTTGTTTATTCATTTTATAATTGACCGAAATTCCGTAGTTTTTTGCTTTTACACCTTTCGGCATTCCCGAAAACAAATCAAAAACCGATTTCAAGAAATATGAAAATGATTTCAGCGAAAATCCATATTCCACCAATAATCCACCACACCGCAATGTCTTAATTGATTTTTTAATATATTTTCCGCCAATACCATCAAACGCATAATCTAATCCTTTCGGTTTTATCTTTCTTATTACTTGAACCATATCCAGCGATTTATAATCAATCAGTGTTGCACCGAATTGCTTTAATGATTCTTGCTTCTTCAATATAGCGGTTCCAAATAATTCCAGTTTGTACATTCTTCCCAAATCGAGCAAAGCAGAGCCAACGCCACCGCTTGCACCTGTAACTAAAACCTTGTCGCCTGCCTTTACCTTCGCAACCCGTTTCAGCATTTGGTAAGCAGTAGTATAATTCAGTATAACTGCAGCTGCCTCAGCAGCATCAACCGATTTGGGTACTTTCACTAAATGCTCCGGCTTTAGCGTAATATATTCGGAATAGCCACCGAATGATGTCAAAGCTCCTACACGATCACCCACTTTTACCGACGAAACATTTAATCCAACCTCATGCACAGTCCCTACAATTTCATAACCCGGAACAAAAGGTAATTTTGGCGCTCCTGGATAGTTATAATAACGCATGGCAATATCGGTTCCACCAACTGCACAAGCTTGTACTTTAATAAGCACTTCATAGGGTTTAGGAGAAACTAACTCATTTTCTATTAGTTGGAGCACTTCGGGTCCACCTTTTTTGCTGATAATAATACTTTTATATTGCATAAAAAATGTTTTAAAATTATATTGTTATCACTACATTCCCCTTTTTATGCCCTTTGTCAACATAACGATGCGCTTCTACAATTTGTTCCAAGGAATAACGTTTGTCAATTATTGATATTAGTTTTCCTTCTTCACAAAGCTTT
This sequence comes from Paludibacter sp., assembly GCA_049317965.1. Lineage (GTDB taxonomy): Bacteria > Bacteroidota > Bacteroidia > Bacteroidales > Paludibacteraceae > Paludibacter. Next base: position 2,293 of record JBMOHG010000005.1, on the reverse strand, counting down.
TTCAGGAAGTGAAGGTCTTCCACTTTTAACTTTGAATTCCTTGACATGGCAAGTACGTCGATATAGATTCCAGATTCTGTCAGCGATTTTTTACGTTTTGAAGATGCAATTTTGCCAACTGCATCAAATATAATATCATACTTTTCACCGCTTTGGGTAAAATCATCTTTGGTATAATCAATTACCTTATCGGCTCCCAACATTTTTATCATTTTCAAATTTGAAGTGCTACACACTCCCGTAACTACAGCTCCAAAATACTTGGCAAGCTGAACCGCATACGTCCCAACACTACCTGAAGCTCCATATATTAATACCTTTTGACCGTCACTAATCTTTGCATTTCTGAGATTGAGTAAAGCGGTTAAAGCGCCATTAGAAATCGGTGCGGCTTCCTCATAGGTCATGTTGGTGGGTTTAATTGCAATAATCCCATTTTCGGGCAAACAACAATATTCGGCATAAGCACCAAATTTAAGATTGTTGGATGCAAAAACTGCATCGCCTGTCTTAAACAGTGTTACATTCTTACCTATGGCTTCAATTTCTCCAGCCAATTCCATTCCAAGAATTTTTTTTCGTGGTCCTCTGAAACCAAGCATTACTCGCATCATTGGCTTGAAAAAAAAGTCTTTAATTGTTCCTAATCCCGGATACAAACGCCTAACCTTGGTGTCGCCTATGTGAACTGTTGTCGCAATAACTTTTATAAGTACTTCATTGTCTTTCGGGATTGGCTTAATAACCTCTTGTAATTGAAGCACTTCTGGCGTACCGTATTTTGTGCAAATAATTGCTTTCATCTTTTTTTAAGTTTCGTGACAGATTCATAGAAATATATTGCATAGTAATCGCAAAAAAATGTTGTTACAGTAACTATCTTTTGTAAACCGCCCTGACTTGAGGAAGCAAAGCAACAAAAATAATCGGAATAGCATAAAGCATGTAAAAAGTTTGTAACCAACTTACTTCTTGAATAAATATTGTTTCGACTTGTATCCAAATAATTAGTGCAAATGCTTCGTAAATAGTGAATGACCATGCCCAATGCATATCCTTAAAAAAATTAAAAAACTCGGCATATTTATTAACAGGCTTCTCTATTAAAGCATAAATTATAAAGATTGAAAAAACACCTAGTATAAAAAACAAAATTATACCCGGAACAAGAAAATTAGTAAATGGAGAATGTTCCAAAATTGATAATGGTAAACCCCCTATTAAGTAAAGGTCAAAATATAATGTCGTATTTTGTGCCGAAGTTATTCAATACAAACGACAAGCGTTCTTTGAGATTCTGAAAACAGAGATAAGCATCAAGTGGTATCCAATTATACTTGATTCTTCGCCACAATATCTCGATTAAATTCAATTCAGGAGAATATGGAGGTAAAAAGAAAATAAGAACATCTTTTTCTTTCCATTCTTGGATTTTTGCCATGAATTTATTCGATTTATGAATAGGTGAATTGTCAAGTATTACTACTGTTTTTTTGTTTATTTGTTCAACAAAGCTATCCATAAAATCAATAATTTTATCGCTATTAAATGTTGATTCAAGTACTTGAAAAAACAAATCATTCTTACGAGACATTAAACCAACAACATTTAGAAATTTACCTTTGGCTGCTGGCAATAATAATGGCTTTCCCTTTAACTGCCAAGCATATGGCACATTTGGCGTAAGTCCGAAGTGACTTTCATCACCAAAATAAAGGTCAATATATCCACTATCTTCCAGTTGTTTAAGGTCATTTATTTGTTCTTGTTTAAGTTCAAATTCATCCTTATTGCGCTTACCTTTCAAAGAAAGTCGAGCCCTTTTCCATTTATAGCCGAGCATCTTTTAAAAAATTCCGCAAAGTTCTTTTGCAGACGATTATATTATGTTCTTCTTTTAGAAAAGTTATTATGTTTTTTATGTTTCGATTATGAAGTTCAATTTGTTGTTTAATCACTTCTTCAAAGCCTTTTAGTCGGGTCTTAACTCCTCGACCAGAGGCAATTGAAAGAGATTTAACACCTTCTAAATCCCATTTATCGAACCATCGTTCAATTGTTTTTCTTTCAACATCAAAAATCATCGCCAAGTCCTTAATCGTGCGTTTTTGATGTGATAAAAGTAGGCATTGACTGCGTTTTCTTATGGTATTGTCGATGCTAGTTTTGACAAGCAATTCTAACAGCTCAATATCCTCTGTTTTTAGTTTTATGTATCTCATATTGAGACAAATGTACGAATATTAATCCATAACACCAAAGAAATGGTGTATTATATTATTCCAACTACTTA
>JBMOHG010000004.1:0-26775 GCA_049317965.1 Paludibacter sp. | reverse complement strand
AATTATATTGACGAAATACGAATTGGTAAAACATGGGCTGATGTTACCCCAGCTGATGCTGTGGCTACTGCTCCTACCGCGCCAAGCATTACTGCCATTACTCCGCTCAACGCTCAACTTTCGGTAGCATTTACCGCAGGTGCCGATGGTGGTGCTGCTATTAGCAATTATCAATATTCAAGCGATGGTGGATTAAATTTTACAGCTTGTAGTCCAGTTCAAACTACCAGTCCAATAGTGATTAGCGGTTTAACCAACGGCACATCATACAATGTACAACTGAAAGCAGTGAATAGTGTAGGTGCAGGAACAGCTACCGCAAGTACTGCTGGCACACCAGTAGCCGCTGCTACTGCTCCAGCTGCTCCAAGCATTACTGCCATTACTCCGCTTAATGCACAATTGTCGGTTGCATTTACCGCAGGTGCCGATGGTGGTGTCGCCATTAGCAATTATCAATATTCAAGCGATGGTGGATTAAATTTTACAGCTTGTAGCCCAGTTCAAACCATTAGTCCAATAGTGATTAGCGGTTTAACCAACGGCACATCTTACAATGTACAAATAAAAGCCGTAAATAGCGTAGGCGCAGGAACAGCTACCGCAAGTACAGCTGGCACACCAGTAGCCGCTGCTACTGCTCCAGCTGCTCCAAGCATTACTGCCATTACTCCGCTTAATGCACAATTGTCGGTTGCATTTACCGCAGGAGTTGATGGTGGTGCTTCTATAAGCAATTATCAGTATTCAAGTGATGGTGGTACTAACTTTACAGCTTGTACGCCAGCGCAAACCACTAGTCCAATAGTGATTACAGGTTTAACCAACGGACAATCGTACAATGTACAACTGAAAGCGGTGAATAGCGTAGGTGCAGGTGCAGCTACCGCAAGTACTGCTGGCACACCAGCTGTACCATCTACTCTTATAGCTTACGAAGGCTTTAATGGCAGTATGAATAGTGGTACCGGATGGGGTGGTGATTGGACTTATTTATATTCTAATGCTACACTCACTAATCCTGGATTGACTTTTGGCAGACTGGTAACAGCAGGTTCCAAAAAAGGTAGTTTCTATGAACTTGACCGTTCTGTAGTATCAAACATTGGAGATGGAGAATCATTGTTTGTTTCATATATCCATCAGGAAACGGCTGCTTCATCACAATTCAAATTAAGATCTGTTGCCGATGGCGATATTTGTATTTCTAATGGAACGGGAAAATTGACCGATAATTCTTATTCAACATTTGATAATTCACATTGGAAAGGTGATTGGACTTACAACGGGGCAGTACTAAATAATGTTGTTGGAAGGGTCACATTTAATTTGATTGAACTCAAACGCACCGGGGCTTCCTTTAGTTTTAAAAGATGGATTTATACCGATCCGACCAAATTGCCAACAACTATGCCGGTAGATAACGATGCCAATGCATTAACGTATAATACATGGTCATCCACATTTTTAGGCTCGCTTAATATCTACGGGATACAGCTTATTGCAGCTGCCAATATTTATTATGATGAATTCCGTTTTGGAAGTACTTTTGCAAGTGTGGTACCATTGACTCCTGCTACCGCTCCAGGCGCACCAACCATTACTTTGGTTGATGCTGGTGGAAACGTTACGTTTGATGCTCCGGTTTCGGATGGTGGCTCTGCCATTACTGGATATGTGGTTAATACCTACGAAGCTGCTGTATTGAAAGGTTCTACGGTAATAACATTGCCTTCAGCGCCTTATACAATTAAAGCAACGGCATTGGTGAAAGATCATTTGTACACATTCACTGTTACTGCTACCAATGCAATAGGTACAAGCGTGGAGAGTGCTCCTTCGGCCGAAATTACTGCTTCAATTGGTACTGAATTCAATAACACGGAGTTAAATGCTGCCGTGATTGCTAAAACTGTCAGCGGCATTGCTGTTCAGCTAGCAGGCGAATCAAACATTGAACTTTACAATGCAAATGGTTCACTTATCGAAAAAACAAAAACTGCTGGAATGTATTCACGTGCTTTGAACAACGGTATGTATATTATTCGCGTAAATGGTAAAGCGAGCAAGTTTGTGAAATAAGTTTATAGTTAACAGTTGATAGTTGTTGTTAGTTGACAGTTGAGATTGTTGATAAGAGGAACATTTCCAATGTTTATTTCAATGTTGGAAAAGTTCCTCTATTTTAAACACTAAACACAAAATACGAAACGCATTTATGACAATTAACATCAAAAAAAATGAAAAAAATAATTATCTATCTTGTTATCAGTGGTTTTACATTTGCATTTGCATTTGCACAGGTCACTAGCCAAAAACTTGACATTCCTACCACCACCGTACACGCCATTGATGGAAGTGCGTGGAGTAGTTGCGTGGGCACTTCCTTGCTTACCGGAAATGTGTATTGGGTATATAATGACTCATCATTGAATGCGGTGATAGCAAAAAAACGCCTGCTGGTGTGGTTACAACGAGTATTTACTGCCATAATGGTTGTGGATGCCAAAGGGGCAATTGTTCAGTCACTTAATACCGAAAATTATCAAGTAAGTATTCCGTTTGTAATCAAAGGTATTTATTTACTACGTTTTCAAAGCGGAACGAAAACTACAACAACAAAAGTGGCGGTGCATTAATTATCAAAAATGAAAAATTTTCAGACAAATTTAAGATGACTATACTATTAAAAATGACCATAAGAAAAACATTCCTTTTTACTGTTTTCATGATGCTTTCTACAGTTATTTTTGCTGAACGTGGGCGGGTGACTATGGCGCATGGCACAGTGGTTTCGGACAAAGGCACCAACCTGCGTGGCATTTCCCTTTCGGTAGATTCCATGCAAGGATTTGCTATTCCAACAGATACCAAGACGAAGATTACCGCACTTTCTACCACCTACGGCATGAATACGCTGCGGGTGTGTTTAGAGAAATTTGATTCGCCAACCGGTTGCAACAAGAATATAGCAGATAGTCTTGTGGCATGGACTTCCAACGCCAACCTCTATCTCATTCTGTCCATAGGCAATAGTGCCCAAAAAGGGAGTTTTAACGTCACACAAGCCAAGTCATTCTGGAATTATTACGCATCACGTTATGCATCTCGCACTCATGTAATTTACGAAATTCACAACGAGCCCGAAACGGAATGTGCTAGTCCGCTTTCGGCATCCACCATTGATATGGAGTGGCAATGCTACAATATCATCCGCACCAATGCACCCAACACACATATCATTTTGTTTTCCAATTCGGGTGTGGCTACTTCTACCAGCATTTTGGCGGATATTAATGCCATTAAAGCCAAAGGTGCTAGTTTTGCCAATGCCTCAGTGGGTTATCATGGCTACTATGCCTGTGTACAAGCTCGCGATGGCGGTGGTGTGGCCAATAATACAGAAACCTTGGCACTCGACCCAGTTATTGCAGCAGGTTACAGCCTTATTTGCACCGAATTTGACCGTGAAAATGCCTATACTGGCGATGATACCAAGAACGGCAAATTGGTTAAATTCTACGAAGCCAGAAATGTGTCGTGGATTAGCTCTTTCGAGGCAACAACAGGGGTCTCAACAGCTTATTTTGATTTTCCATCAGGAAATGTAAAAGTTACTAATGTATCTGGAAATACTTTTACTATTGAGCCAGATTTGAGAGGAGAAACTACGGATTGGTTTTATTGGCATTTTGCAATATGCGGAGCAAAAGGAAAAACATTGACTTTTAACTTGCCAACAGCCGCTGTAAAGCCTAATATGCAATATCTTCCCGTCAAAGGTCCTTTGGTTAGTTTTGATGCCGGCAATACATGGAGTTATATAAATTCAAGTGGCACTTGGGACAGAACTTTTTCATACACTTTTACTACCAACGCAGAAGTGCGTTTTAGTAATGGAATGCCTTACACTCAAAAGAATTATGATGTTTTTATAGCTCCTTATCGAACCAATCCCTATTTACATTTGGATACTTTGGTTATGTCGGAAGGCGGACGAGCAGTTGATAGAATTATTATTAAACCAGTTACGGGAACTCCAAAGTTTAAGGTGTTAATAACTGCTCGTCATCACGCGCAAGAAATGATGGCAAGTTATGAAATTGAAGGGATTATCCCTACTATTCTTAATGACACTTGGTTAAGAGATAATGTGGAATTTTGCATTATCCCATTTGTTGATAAGGATGGAGTAGAAGATGGAAATCAAAGTAAAATTCGTGTTCCAAACTTCAATGCTGATTATGACCCACTAGTTCCCAGCGTATGGGCTGCAACTCGTACTTTGAGAAGTTGGGTGCCAACTTGGAAGGGTTCGCCTAGCAAATTGGTTCTTTCGTTCGATTTACATTGTCCTTGGATAAGAGAAATGAGTAATGGGACAAATGACAATATTACTTTCTGGGGTTCTACTACACCAGCAGTGGCAATTGAAGAACAGAAATTCATCACCCTATTTAAAAAAACAAATAATGGCACTTTAAAAGCTACAACTACGGCTTATTTGCCTAATTGTGCAAGTACAGGAAAAACCAGTAGAAGTTGGGCTGATGCAGTGTTAGGCGTAAAACTACCTATTACACTTGAATATGCTTTTACAAGTAATAGTGGCGCACTCATAACACAAGCTAATACTAGAGAATGGGGAATAGATTTGGCAAACGCCATGAAGTTGTATTTGCAACAATTGCCGTAAATTGGGATTCGTGTTGACTCTTAAAAAAACAGTTGATAACATTTCGCAATATATTGAAAATAAAAGTATTACAATAATATTGAATTAGTAGAAGGTATAATTTTACGGTTCTTTTATTTCAACTGAAATTAAAAATAAACAAATGAAACGGATTCCAATTGTCAGACTATTTTTGCTTTCAATCTTCTGCATTTCAGGCACTTTGCAAGCTAATGTATCCCGCATTATCGATGCAGCTTTTAAAACTGGCGTGGATAATATGGCAGTGGTTTGGATTCCAGATTATGGACTTTGGCCTTGTAATGCTTCATCTACCGCACCCGATGCACCTACCATTGGTTTGGCTACGGCCGGAAACAGTCAAGCCACCATTGCATTTACCGCACCTTTAAATAATGGTGGTGTCACCATTATTGACTATACTGCCACTTCCAATCCAGGAGGCAAAACTGCTACTTTAACCCAAGCAGGAAGCGGCACAATTACCGTTACAGGACTGACCAACGGCACTACATATACATTCACGGTAAAAGCTCGAAATGTAGTAGGTAATAGCATTGCCAGTGCAGCATCTAATGCTGTAAAACCTGATGTTAGCACTTCGTTGAGCAACGTTGAATTGCAAAATACAGCCATTATCCTCACTACTGCAGGAATTGTAGTTCCGTTAACAGGCATGTCGTACATTGAGCTTTTTAATGCAAGTGGTGTGCTTATCCAAAAAACCTGCATCTATGGAAATTATGCTCGTTCGTTGGTCAATGGTATCTACATTATCCGAGTAAACGGCATAGCTACAAAGTTTGTAAAATAAGTGGGTAGATGGTAGATAGACTTTTCCAAAGTTTCTTTTTTACTTTGGAAAAGTTGCCCTAGTTAAATGAGCCAAATGTCAAACAATTTTCATTCTACAAATCAAAATAGTTAAATATTATTTCGACAACTATTATATTGTGTAGCAACAAAGCTGCAATTATTTGTAAATCATCATATTTATTTATCAAAATGACCTTGAATCCTTTGTTACAGCCATTTTACAATATCCATTTTATCTACTATTAGAATAAAATGGATATTTTTTTGGACTAAATGTTGCAATATATAGACTCTATGAGTAAATTCAAGTAATACTTATGCTCTATTTTTGTACCAAATCAGTTTGCATGAAATCCAAATAGAAATTTAAAATTCGTTTTAAATTTTTATTCTGGAGTAAACCCGTTGTTAAAATAAAATAATTTCTTTTTGGTAAATAAAAAAATCTGAACTTTAAATTTGATTTTTCACAAAAAGACAGACTGAAAAAATATTTTACTTACAATTCTTGTTTTGTCAATATTGATTTTGAAGCAGTTTTAAGCCAATAAAATTTACAAGGCAAATGACAGATTTTTTGTTGTTATGCAAATTGGCTTCTCAATAAAACCACCGATTTCCTGCTGATTTTCAGTTGGTTTCAAATATGCAAAGTAAAAAAAAATCACAACAAATTCACAAAATGAAAAAAATTCTCTTTTCTTTGATTCTCAGTTCTTTGACATGTATTTTTGTTCAGGCACAAGTCACAAGTCAAATTCTTGACATTCCTACCACCACCGTACACGCCATTGATGGAAGTGCTTGGAGCAGTTGCGTAGGTACTTCCTTGCTGACTGGAAATGTGTATTGGGTATATCTAGACCCATCGTTGAATGCGGTGATTGCAAAAAAAACGCCTGCTGGTGTGGTTACAACCAATATTTTTATGACAGGTGTTCAAAGCAACGACAACCATGCCGAGATGTCACTCGGAATTGACAACGATGGCTACATTCACCTGTGTGGTGGACAGCACAATTCTAGTCCGAATTATTATGTGAGTACCAATCCCGAGGATATTACTTCCTTCACTTTCCGTGGCAATGATACAAGCATTGGTGGGCTTGAGGGAACAGAAATTACGTATCAGAATTTTTTTCGCAGCAATACAGGTACACTGTTTGTAACTTATCGCAGCAATATAGTGGATGATTTTGTTACCGGTGCTCGTGCCATTGCATTGGGACGATATGATACGCATACCAAAAGATGGACCATGATAGGCGGCACCAATTATGCAGTCCCCACCACCACTCAATGTACACCTGTAGTGGGTGGTCATCATAATTTCACTGCTTTTGTGTGGAATTTTTCGGGTGTGGGTGATATGACCAACCTACCTGGCAAATGTTACAATTTTGCTCATTATCAAGGTTATCAGTTGCGGGTTCGTTTTGACCAAAACAACGGAATGCACGTGAGCTATAATATGGCCGACAGTATTAACCCAGGAGGTGCCGATGTGTCAAGATTTATGACGCATGTATTCTATGCTTTTTCGCCCGACGAAGGAGTTACTTGGAAAAAAGCCAATGGACAGCAATTCAGCACTTTCCCCATTACCAAAGCCGCTGGCGATTTGGTGTATAAAAAATACCCGGCAGGATATGTTTACCCTGCAGTAGCCGCCTCTCAAACCCTTACAAATAACAGTGAAATAATGCTGGATAAAGATGGTGCAGCCATTGTTATTCAAGTGGAATCTTCAGGTGCAACTACATATTATAAATGGAATGCTACAAGCTGGGTTAATGTTACATCGACTTTTACGAATGACAATTCAAGATTGTGGACCAACCTTATCCGCCAGGAAACCTACGATTTTGGAAATGGCACCGGGTTTAAAATTAGTAGGGACAAAATGCTAACTTGGTTGTCACCAATCACCACTTTGACCTATCCAACTGACTGGTACACAGTGGTGGATAAGTACTATTTGCAAAAAACTGGGAATATGAGGTATTTTGCTCGGAGTGAAGCCAATGGTAATGCTGCTATAGTTACTTTGGTAACAGCCGCAGCGGATGCTGTTGCGCCTATTGCACCTACCGGTTTGGCTTCAAGTCTTATTCTACAATCAACGTTTTTGTTAACATGGACTCCTTCTGCCGATTTAGGGGTTTATTGCTATGAGGTTTACAAAGGTGGCATTTTATTGACCACAACTGCAAATACTTATGTGGATGTGACGGGTTTAACGCCCAATACAGGCTATTCATTTACCATAAAGGCAAAGGATGTGGCTGGAAATCTATCTGTATTAAGTACTGCTTTGCCTGTAACAACTTCTATTGCAGATATTACGAAACCAACTACTGCCACTGGTTTGTCGTCGAGTAACATAGCAGTTACTAGTTTTGTGTTAAATTGGTCGGGTGCATCTACCGATAACATAGGTGTAACGGGCTATGAGGCTTATAATGGTGCAACGCTAATAGGGAGCTTAACAGGCACAGGCAATTCCATGACAATTACAGGATTGGCAGCCGGAACTACGTTTACTGTAACTTTAAAAGCCAAAGATGATGGGGGCAATTATTCCAATGCAAGTGCATCTATTTCAGTTACAACTGTAGCTGATGTGCTTCTTACCTACGAAGGCTTCGACGTGCCAGGTACCGCTGTGGGCGGAGCTGCTGGCAACACTTCTTTTGGATGGGCAAGTGCTAGCACTTGGTCTGGTACAGCACCTGCTACTGCTCTGGGTCTTACATATCCCGGACTTAAAACAAATGGTAAAGCGAGCACAATTGGCGGATCATGGGGTCCCGACCGCAGCCTTGCAGTAGATATTACATCTGGCGAAGTATGGTTGAGTTTCCTTGCCGATGCAAGCATTGACCAAACAAAAACAGCAGTTGTCCAATTTAGAGATATAAGTAATAATGATTTGGGTCGCAGTTTCGGGTTCAATACCTCGATGAATGGGGTGAGTGGAACATGGAATGCTGTAGGCGCTGTTGGTACGGTTGGCTCCAATTTGGTGGTGGTGAGTTACAACGTGAGCACGGGTGTTACCAAATACTATCTCAATCCCACACAGGCTTCACTTGGTGGTGCCACACCCGATGCAACAGCACTAAAAGATACACGGACACTCACCGCAGGTTCCATCCGGAATATCAGGTTTGGTTCTTCCACAGGTAATTATTTAGATGAAATTCGCATTGGCACTACATGGGCTTCGGTGACTCCAGTGGCATTAGCTACAATACCCGGTACCCCAACTGGTTTGTCGGCAACTGCAGGAAGCACTCAAGCTTCTGTTGCATTTACCGCTCCGGTAAATAATGGTGGAGCTACAATTTTGGATTATACTGCCACTTCCAGTCCAGGAAGTAAAACTGCTACTTTAACCCAAGCTGGCAGCGGATCAATCACCGTAACTGGATTGACCAACGGAACAGCTTATACTTTTACTGTTACTGCCCGAAATAGTGTAGGAAGCAGTGTGGCAAGTTTAGCATCTAATTCTGTAACACCTGCAGCTGTTGCTACCATTCCCGATGCACCTACCATTGGTACTGCTACCAGCGGTAATGGACAAGCTACGGTTACATTTACCGCACCTACGAATAATGGTGGAGCTACTATTATTAACTATACGGCTACTTCCAATCCGGGTAATATTTCCAGAACTTTAACGCAAGCAGGAAGCGGAACAATAACCGTAACAGGTTTGACCAACGGAACAGCTTATACTTTTACAGTGACAGCCCGAAATAGCGTGGGCAGCAGTTCAGCCAGTGGTGCTTCCAATACCGTAACACCAGCTGTACTATTAGCTTTAATAGCTTACGAAGGCTTTAATGGCAGTATGAATAGTGGTACCGGATGGGGTGGTGATTGGACTTATTTATATTCTAATGCTACACTCACTAATCCTGGATTGACTTTTGGCAGACTGGTAACAGCAGGTTCCAAAAAAGGTAGTTTCTATGAACTTGACCGTTCTGTAGTATCAAACATTGGAGATGGAGAATCATTGTTTGTTTCATATATCCATCAGGAAACGGCTGCTTCATCACAATTCAAATTAAGATCTGTTGCCGATGGCGATATTTGTATTTCTAATGGAACGGGAAAATTGACCGATAATTCTTATTCAACATTTGATAATTCACATTGGAAAGGTGATTGGACTTACAACGGGGCAGTACTAAATAATGTTGTTGGAAGGGTCACATTTAATTTGATTGAACTCAAACGCACCGGGGCTTCCTTTAGTTTTAAAAGATGGATTTATACCGATCCGACCAAATTGCCAACAACTATGCCGGTAGATAACGATGCCAATGCATTAACGTATAATACATGGTCATCCACATTTTTAGGCTCGCTTAATATCTACGGGATACAGCTTATTGCAGCTGCCAATATTTATTATGATGAATTCCGTTTTGGAAGTACTTTTGCAAGTGTGGTACCATTAAAAGGGATTCCAACTGCTGTAAATAATCCTGAAGTAACAACTCCTATTATTTCTCGTACGGCTACCGGTATTGCTGTTCAGTTAAATGGCAAATCGAGTATTGAGCTTTATAATGCCAATGGTTCATTGATTGAAAAAACCAGTACCAGCGGAATGTATGCTCGTTCGTTAAACAATGGAATGTATATTATCCGCGTGAATGGTAACACTATTAAGTTTGTAAAATAAACAATTTTTATTAATTGAGGTCATCCCTTTTATTGCTTAGTGTGTTGAAAGTGAAGATTATACCTTTGAATATATTATATATATCTGTAATTAAAATTATTAAATCTACTGAATAGACTTTCTACATTTCTTAATCATTTTACATATAATCATTTCAAATTATTTCATGAAAAATCTCTTGCTTTCATTGATACTGATTTTGCTCTCATTTCAGGTTTCATCCAAAAATATTTATGTAGCCAAAACAGGGCTTGATACCTATGCGGGTACCTTAGCTTCACCGTATTTAACTATCCAAAAGGCAGCTTCAGTGGCAGTAGCAGGCGATGTGGTAAACGTGAGTGTCGGAACGTATCGCGAAACAATTATTCCCACCAATTCAGGAACCTCTGCTTCCCCCATTATTTTTCAGCCCAATGGAACCGATGTGGTGACTATTTCGGGAGCTGAGCTCGTTACTGGTTGGACGAATTACAGTGGAAACATTTACAAAGCTACCCTGGCAAACGCTTTTATAGATGTTACGCACAACCAGAGTGACCAGATATTTGTAGGTGGTGCAATGATGAATTTGGCACGATGGCCCAACTATAGCACCATGAATCCAAGCTTTCCGGATGCAACAGGCAAAAATGCCGGAAAAGCAACCCTATCGTCTCAAGTAACTGGTTCAAAATCTGGAAATGTAACAACTGTTACTTTTACAAGTAGCAGCACTCCTCCAAGTACTGCCACAGGTGCAGAACTCTATATGCAACCTGACAATGGTGCATGGAGTTGGACGGAAACAGGTGTTGTAACTGCCGTATCGAGGTCTTCTATCACATACACCACTTTTAATGGCAGAGGCAGGGATGCCCCTTCAGGAACTTACGCTTCGGGTGCTCGATTTTATTTGTTTAATAAATTATCCTTGTTAGATGCTGCTGGTGAATGGTTTCATGACAAGACAGCCAATTTGTTGTATTTGTGGGCTCCAACTGGTGTAGATCCCATTTCGTTGACAGTGGAAGCCAAGAAACGTGAATTTGCCTTTGATCTTTCAAATAAGAGCTATATTACTATTAGTGGATTCAATCTTTTTGCTTGTAATATTACCACCGATAATGCTTCAGGTGGCAGTAATAAAGGATATGATGTTGCTGGGGCTATTATATACCCTTGGCGCGGTGCAGGATACAAAGCTTCTAGTACGGGTTGTGTAGTGGATGGTATTAACGCTAAATTTTTGAGTCATTACACCGATTGCTCGGGTCATTTTTTCTTGCAATGGGGACAGAGTACCGGAATTGTATTGAGCGGAACCAATCATATTATTCGTAATTCGGTGATTCAATACAGTGCTGGAAATGGAATTACACTCATTGGCGATGGTTGCAAAGCATTGAACAATAATATTTCGGATGTGGATTACAATTCTACCGACTGTTCTGGAATTAACACTGCTGGCGGTCCTTCCGTTTCACAAAATCACGAGATTGGCTACAATACCATTACCAGAACTGGCCGTTCAAGCATCACGCCACGAAACAACATTAATTCATCCAAATCTAATTTTCTGTCACGGGTGCATCACAATGACTTATCCAACTTCATGTTGCAAGACTGGGATGGTGGTGGACTTTACACTGCCGGAGATTGTGGCATGATGCGAATTGACCATAATATCGTACATGATGCAACAGGATATACCGTTGGTGGCATTTACACCGATTGGAGCAAAAATGCTATTGTGGATCATAACGTGGTTTACAATGTGGAATGGGGCCTTCATTTTCAACAAAATTTTAATACTGGAGCAACCACCGACATGAGCAATATGATTTGTTACAACAATACAATTGCAGTTAAAAATACATCCAGTGCAGGATACGGCCCATTTGGTTTTGCGTCTTCGGGTGCTGCCAATACACAGTTAGGAACGATTTGTAAAAACAATATCAACGTTTATAACAATGCTGGAAACTTGACTAAATCAGCTGGTTATTACCCATATACTAATTCACTTTGCTTTGATAACGCCACCAAAGCAAACAACTTGGATTACCCAATAGACCCTAAATTCAGCAATTTTGTGGGTGCTGATTTATCATTACAAGCTACCTCGCCAGCTATCAATGCAGGAGTTGCCCTGACCGCTGTAACCTTGGATGGATATACCGTTCCAGCTTATAATGACCCCGCAACTGGAGCTGTTGATCAGGGTGCTTATGAATATGGACAGACCAAATGGACGGCAGGATATGGCTCATTTGTAGGTACTTATATTATAAGCGGAACAGTTACGATAAGCGGTGCCGGTTTGGTGGGTGTAATTGTAAGTGATGGCACACGTACTGCCACCACCGATGCCAGTGGTAATTATACAATTGCTGGAGTACCAGCTGGAAACTACACCCTTACCCCGAGTAAAACCGGTTACACGTTCAGTCCTGCAACTATCAGTGCCGCGGTTTCTAATGCCAATCTCACCGCTCAAAACTTTACGGCAACAGCGGTGGTAGCTTCATCCGTAATTTCTGAAAACTTTGACTCTTACGCAGCAGGTTCCTTGCCTACAGTGGCTACAGGATCTACACTTAATGCTGGAATAGGATGGCTTTCGGGACAAGGCTGGTCGGCTGCTTCAGCAGCTGTAATAAATGCCAATAGCCTTACAATTATGGGATATGGTAGTTCAGGAGCCCGATTGACTATCACAGGTGCTGCTGGTGCAACCCGTGTTTTATCAACTGTAAAAGCTGCCTCTACGGCAGTGTGGGTAAGCTTTAAAATTCATGCCTTAGGTACAAATAATTCAATTTATATTTCCTTCAAAAACGGTTCAGCAGAAAATTTCACTGTGAATCCAGCACAAAATTTTTGGCGCATTAATAGCTGGACACCTCCGGCTTCGCCAGCTCCATTAAATGCAACAGCTTTTTATACAGTATATTTACTCGTGGATCCTGCTTCGGCAACCGATAAAGTAAAGGGCTGGTTTAACAAAACCTCTGATCCAACCGGTACAGCTACAGATATGGCTGGAAACGGAAATACTGTAGCAACCGATGTAAGTTTCGACCGCTTGGTATTCAACACTTGGGGAAGTGCCCTTGATTTTGATAACTTGATCATCGGTACTTCGTGGAGCGATGTTTCTCAAGTTGGTATTGCTACAGTCCTTGACAAAAGCAAGCTTGAAAATGTAAATGTTTATTCTCAAAACGGACAAATATTAGCAAATCTTCAAACCTTAGTGGGTCAGTCAGTTATTTCAATAATCGATTCAAAAGGTGCAGTGGTAACCTCAGCACGGACTTCCAATTCACTATTTAAAATTAAAGTTTCCAACAAAGGTTTGTATCTGGTTTACATTCAAAATAACGGAAAGAGCTTTACTCAAAAAGTAGTATTGAATTGATTATTATTTTCTTTAAATTGGATCTTCACTGATAAGTAGAAGCTCCTGAGAAATAATAATAGTTTATTTTCAATTATTTAGTCTGTATATATATAAAAAAAGTGATCAAATAATTTTGTTATACCATTAATATATAGTGTCTTAGCAGCATAATTAAACGATGAAATTATGGAGTTACACAACGAATTAAAGCTGCGATTTGATGACCCAATCTGGGCTTAGAGTTCCGAGTTAGCACTTTTTGACATTTTTATTGAAAAGCACCCCGAAATGGTCACAGAAGTCGGGAAAGATGTTCTAAAGCTTGTAAAAAATAACGGCAAAGGTCGCCAAGATTCTCCTAGCGTGGAAACAGTCCTGCGAGCAGCAATTTATATGAGTATTGAAAAGTTAACATATCGTGATTTGGAAAAAGACATGTATGATTCTAAAGTATGTTTTCATTTTCTTCGATTGGAAGATGATCATTATTATAGCTTTAGTGTAATGCAGAAGTTTATCTCTGCTATCAAAGAGGAAACAATCATGCATATTATAAAGAATGTCAACAAGTTAGCAATATCAGAGGGTATTGAAGACGGAAAAGCCTTAAGCTCGGACACTACTAATATTCAAACCGATGTACATTATCCAACTAACAATGCATTGATTTACGACTGTATTAAAACAGCGCATCGTCTGCTCAAAAAGATAAAAAAGGACAAGTCAGACCAAGACCGGTTAGATAAGATGCAAAAGAAAGCCAAAGAGCTGAATTACAAGATAAACAACACTAAAAAAGATGATCAGCAACAGTTGTTTTTTGATTATATGACCATCTTATCGATGCTGATTGCAGAATCAAAAGATACTGTCAATGGCTATCCTGCGACCAAACATATTATCAAATTATCAGAATTTCTTGCTTCATTCGATAAAGTTTTCAATATGTCATTAAAGCATCAAATCCTGAGTGAAAAAGTGCCCAATGCAGATAAACTATTCTCAATATTCGAACCACACACTACCATTTTGGTGAAAGGGCTTCGAAAGATTGAATTTGGATACAAAATGCTAATAACCAGAGGTAAAAGTAATTTAATACTCGACCATAAAGTATTTGAAGACGTTCCGGCTGACTCCAATCTTTTGCTTCCAAGTATTGGTAGAATTATAGAAAATTACAATGTACAGCCAGCTGCTTCATCCAACAATGGCGGTTTTCTCAGCAAAGCCAATATTGAAGGCTGTAAAGAAAAAGGTCTTATCAACATTGTTTTTACCAAAATAACAAAGAGCCTTAAAAATATCGCACAATCACCTGAAATAGATCGACAGTTAAAAATATGGAGAGGTACAACCGAGGCTGTTATCTCCAATTTAAAATGAGGCTTTGACATCCAACACGTCCTCTGGCAGGGATTTGAAAAATTCTGCGCTAAGATAGCATGGAGCGTTTTAGGTTACAACCTACGGGTTATTACAAACCGAATCTTAGAGTAATACAAACTCATTTTCGGTATAAGTAACTATAAATCAACAAGGATTACTATGTCCTTACATGAACAAAAATACTTGAAAGCACTTAATTAATGTATATATTTGTGCGTATATGATAATTTTAAATTTTGAACAGAAATTCCACTTCAAAAAAATGTAATTGCATTTGCAATTTCTCAAAATGTGCCACTTTATGGACAGACCCTAACTTATGAAGATAAACAATAAACTGAAAACAGTCTGGATTTTTTAAGAAACTGATTGTGTGATAAAAAAAATTATTGACTATATAAAACCAAATAACCAAATAAAAAATGAAACGAATTTACAAAATTACCGCTAGCTTATTGTTAAGCTTTATTGCTATTTCGGGTTATGCCGTTACTGCTTACCCTTTTCCCATCGACATCAAGCAGCCCGATGGAACAAAAATGACCATTCTTTTGAAAGGGGACGAAAAAGTTAAATGGGCTGAAACTTCCGATGGATTTTCCATACTATTTAATGCCAAAGGTTTCTACGAATATGCAACCCTAAGTGCTGATAAGGAGTTAATAACCTCGGGAGTCATTGCCCGAAATCCTGTTAAACGTACTACAACTGAAACTACTTTTTTGAAAAGTGTAGATAAACATTTGGTGTTTTCCAGTAGGCAGATTAGTTATATGAAAGGCCTGCGAAAAGCCTATAATAATGAGATACAAAAGGCGTTCCCTACTTCTGGTGAGCGAAAATTAGTTTGTATTTTAATGAGTTACCCCGATTTGCCTTTCACGAAAACTCAAACCGACTTCGATAATTTGTTCAATCAAATTGGGTATGCAGTGGATGGAGCAACGGGAAGCGTGAAGGACTATCACAACGAAAACTCTTACGGCAAACTGAATTTAACGGTTAAAGTTGCCGGTCCATATCTTTCAAAATTCAATAAGGCTTATTATGGTGGAAATGATGCAAATAATAACGATTTAAATCCTGAGGCACTCATTGCCGAAGCTGTAAAAGATGCTGACCCCGACGTAAATTACTCCGATTATGACAATGACAACGATGGCAATGTAGATGGGGTGTATGTTATTTTTGCAGGATATGGTGAAGAATCGGGCGGCGGAAAAGATGCAGCTGCCAATGCCATTTGGTCACATTCATGGTCTATCAGCCCAGTAATTTTAGATGGCAAAACAATCAAAAATTACTCCTGCTCATCAGAATTAAGGGGCAGCGCGGGTACTGGTATTACCCGAATTGGCGTAATTTGCCATGAGTTTGGTCATATTCTGGGCGCACCCGATTTTTACGACACCGACTGGGTAGCCAACGGATCGTGGTATGGTACAGGATTTTGGGACTTGATGGGAAGTGGCAACTGGAATAACGAAGGGGCAACACCTGCTCCACACAATGCATATACCAAAACCGCACTTTTTGGATGGGCTACACCTACTACACTTACTACGAATGCAAAAATTACATTGACAAACTCTGCCGAAAATGGCAACAACTTCTATCGTGTAGATACCAAAACTGCGAATGAGTATTTTTTGATTGAAAACAAGCAAAACATAAAATTCGATGCCTCATTGCCCGGTCATGGAATGTTAATCTATCATGTAGACCAAAATTATATCGACAATACGATAGGAACAAACCTTATCAATGCCTCTAAGCATCAAGGAATGTATCCGGTTTGTGCCAATGCCACTGGCAATGCCTCAAGTACTACATCAGTCTATGGAGTTGTCAACGGTAAAGGTTGTACTTTTCCTGGAATAGGATGCAAAACTGCTTTTACCGATGCCACTACTCCCTATTCAAAATCGTGGGCTGCGGTAGCCACTGAACAACCAATCACTTCCATTATCGAAAATACCACCAACAATACGGTGTCTTTTGCATTTATGGGCGGCGAACTTTGCACACCACCCACCACCCAAGCTACATCATTGAACTGTACATCATTGAAAAACAACTCAATGACGGTGAATTGGACACGTGGCAATGGTGATTCGGTGTTGGTTATTTCCAGAGCCAAAAGTCAGGTAAATGAACTGCCAGCAAACGGTGTGTCCTACACGGCAAATGCCACTTTTGGTAGTGGTGCAAAAATAGGGCTGGATGATTATGTGGTTTACAAAGGAACTGGAAATTCGGTAGATGTATCGTCGCTTACTATTGGAACTACTTATTGGTATGCCGTATATGAATATTCCGCTGCAACTGGCTGTTACTTAACACCTTCATTAATAGGAAGTGCCACCACCACGGGCGTTCATCCCTATTGTGCAGCAGGCTCTACCGATGCGTCTTATGCGGTTTACGAATACGATTATATTTCAAATGTGGCAATTGGTTCAATAAATCAAGCATCCAAAAGAGGAGTTGCAGGCTATGAAGATTATACTTCAAAAAGTACCACTTTGCAAATTGGAGTAAAAACTTCTGCCGTAATAACCGTTGCGCATCGTTCCACCACCGATCAAGTTATAGTTTGGGTTGATTGGAATCAAGATGGCGATTTTAGTGCCACCGAAAAAGTATTTGCTTCGTCAACCCTTGTTGATTTCGTAAGTCCATACACACTCAGTTTTAACACTCCTGCCACTGCACTCCTGGGCACCACCCGCATGAGAATTAGGGAACACGATGTGCCCGAAGGTGGAAATTCAGAACCCTGTGGCAATAGTAAATATGGTGAAATAGAAGATTATACCGTCAATATTGTAGCAGCTGGCACAGCACCTACCACTCAGGCAAGCGCATTTACTGCCTCTGCACTTGCCAACAATGCAATGACTGTGGCTTGGACCCGTGGCGATGGTGATTTGGTGTTGGTGGTAGCCCGTGCCGATAGTGCGGTTAATGCCTTTCCGAATGGAATACCTTACACTGCCAATGCCACTTTTGGTAGCGGAACAGAAATTGGCGGCGGAAATTATGTGGTTTATAACGGAACAGGAACTTCGGTGAATGTTACCGCACTTCATACCGGAACTACCTATCATTATGCCATTTACGAATACGCTTCAGCATCAAAAAGCTATTTAACACCACCACTCACAGGCAATGGTGCAAGCACAGGAATGTTACCCTATTGTGTGGCAAGTCCAATTAATAAAGGTGAATTTATTACCCATGTTTCAATAGGTTCCATAGATCAGGGCTCTGAATATCAGGCTGCTGGATACCAAGATTATACTGCACAAAACACAACCATGCAAATAGGAGTAAAAACAACTGCCATAATATCGCTTGAAGAACCTGCTGATTCTGAAGACCAAGTGTTTGTGTGGGTGGATTGGAACCATGATGGCGATTTTGATGATGCAGGTGAAAATGTTTATTCTTCATCAAAAAATCAAAGCTTTGTGAACCCTCACCGAACTGCCGTTTTTGCACCTCCTGCCGATGCAGTGCTGGGTACAACTCGCATGAGAATAAGATCGCATATTTCAAACTTTGGACCCAACTTTACTCCTTGCGGCACTTCCCTATTTGGATCGGTACAAGATTTTTCCATAAATGTTATAGCTGCAGCTACACCACCTATCACACAGGCAAGTACGTTTACAAGCTCCAAATTATCAGGCAATTCAATCACAATAGGCTGGACTCGTGGCAATGGAAATGCCGTATTGGTGGTGGCACGAAAAGGGAATGCCGTCAATGCCGAACCCAATGGAATAGTATATTCTGCCGGAGCTTTTGGTAGTGGATCAAAAATTGGCGAAGGAAATTATGTGGTGTACAATGGAACAGGAAGCGCTTTAAAATTATCGGCATTAACCCGTGGAACGACCTATTATTTTAGCATTTACGAATACGACTCAGCTACTAATAGTTACCTCGCACCAGCATTAACCGGCAATGCAAGCACTACAGGTGTTTCGCCATATTGTACTACCGTGTCATTAACCGAAGATGAATTTATTAGCAATGTTACTATTGGCACAATAAATAATGAATCGGGCTTTGGAACTGGTGGATACGAGGATTATACTTCACAAAGCACATCCATGCCAATTGGGTCAACCGCTTTTGCCACTATCAACGTTGCTAATTCATATCCTGGCGATAGAGTATTGATTTGGGTTGATTGGAATAAAGATGGTGATTTTGACGACAAAGGTGAAAATGTGTATTTTTCCACCAATAATTATGCTAATCCTCTGATAACAGGCAGTTTTGCTGCACCCATAGGAACAACGTTAGGATTAACCCGAATGAGAATAAAATTGGTGTATGGTGTTAGCGGTGCCAATATGACAGCCTGTGGCGATGCGCAAGATGGCGAAGTAGAAGATTATTCTATCAATATTACAGCAGCAACTACCGGAATTAACCAGTCAATAGCAAACAGCACTTTCAAAGTATATCCAAATCCAGTGAAAAATGAATTAATTATCGAAAGCGCAAACAATGAAGAAACCGCTAGTGTAGAAATAATTAATCTCACCGGACAAGTTGTTTTCAAAAGTGAATTGTCCAAAACTACTTTGGTACAAACAAGCAGCTTACCGATAGGTATTTATCTGGTGAAACTTACGAGAGGGAAAACCATTGAATTTAAGAAAATCATTAAACAATAAAAACTTATTTAGTTAACATAATTTAATTCCACAAGTTAGCATTTTGGCTACTTGTGGGATATGAAATAGCACATTAATTTAACAAGCCCGTTAATCCCCTAAAGGGGGAATAGCGAAGGGTTAGTTTATTTATTATCAATATATTATATGTTTTTCAGATAGCTCTAGGAATTTTAATTTTGGTCATGCGTGTTTCATTACCTATTCTATTTTAACAATTAATTCATCATTAAATATCAATTCATTCTTTATGAAAAAAGTACTATTTCTCTTATCAATGATTGTATTAGGAATTAACTTATTTTCCGCTCAATCAAATAAAAATGCTACTGCCAATAAAAGCAAAGCCTTAGCCGTAAAAGCTTTAGAATTGCCAAATAATCAGCCGTTTAAATCCGTCGATTTTTCGGCAGTGCGCAATTCTATCCATCTTGGTGATAAATCAGTATTTCGGTCTACCACAGCATTGAAAAATGCTAGAATGAAGGATTTTTCAGCAGCCGAAATAAATTTCGATAATCCAAACAAACTTCCCCAAAGCAATGCCATTTCACCGTTGATGAAATACAAAGCTTCGTCCGATACCACTTTCTTCGAAAGCTGGGAAAGTTACAATGGCGTGGCTGTGGACTGGATACCAGCCAACTGGACAGAACTTAACAAAACCGGTAATGCCTATAAAGCTGGTAACAATTGGAATCCAACCTGGGCAGTTAGCGACACCATTGTATATGCTACAAATGGTAACAACGTAGCTTTTATTAACTATGACCAGAACGGAAATGAACAAGATGAATGGCTCACTTCGCCAGCATTTATACCAGTAACTTCAGATTCATTGTCATTTGATATGTATTATGCTCCATTTTGGATGTATAATGACGACGCAGCTTCAAAGCTAGCCGGAAAGTATATTTTTGATTTTTCAAAACCAACCGCCACCATGCAAGCATATATTAGCACCGATAATGGTGCGAACTGGGTGAAAGTATGGGATGCCAACAACTATGCAGCCATGTACAACAAAGATAATATTGGAAATTATTATCATGGAAGTTGGTTCACTTATCATGTTTCCATTGCCGCTTATGTTGGTAAATCCATAAAACTTGCTTTTAGATATGTAGGCAAAAATGGTGATTCTATGGGGCTTGATAACATTGGCATTCGTCCCTTAAAACCAATGGCGTTCTATATGCGTCCGCAAGGATATTTTTATTTAGGATATACTTCAGCTTTCCTTAGGTCAACTTACGACCTGATGTTGGGGCATGCCTACACAGGAGCTATCTGGAACAACTTTTCTAACAGAGATGCCGAAACTTTTGAATGGACTTTTGAGGATCAAAAAAACTCGGCTGCCACATTTACCTCTGCCAACATTCATCCCGAAGTATTCTATCCTATTGGAAGTTACACCATTCCAACCCTCAAATCGTCGGTTAGTAACCTTAACGACAGCTACAAATGGGGAACTGCCGCTGCTGGTGCCAGTTTTGTTGCCGGAGGACAAACGAATTTTGGTTTTGGAGCTTTGGGAGCGGGAAATTATGATTTAACTTCCGGAATTACAAGATCCAGATTTGCCGACAAAGATTACTGTTTTGGCACCGGACCTACAAAAAGTGTGGATGCCATTGCCAATTATTTTGATATGCCTGCTCACAAATACATTCTGGACAGTGTGTGGATAAGTTTGGGTGATTTTTCAGCTCCAGCGGGCACACAGTTCAAACTGATTATTCGCCGAATTGCCAATGGTGCTCTAGCTGATACTATTGCTACATCGGTTTGCATTACCGAAGATGTGAAGCATTACACAATACAAACTAATTTGCTTTATTCCATGCCTTTTAAAGATTTTGTAACAATAGATCCAATAACTGGATTGGAAATAGTTAATAACTATTTGGAAATAAATGATCCTATCTTCGTCGAATTATCAGGTTTCAACATACCCAATGTTACTTTGGCAGCTATTAGTCAGATTACAAACACTTCCAATGGAGAATCGAACGCCTACGTTTACTATAATTATATCAAAACAGATGGGACCATCAATCGCAAGCTGTTAGGCGGCGATGGCTATATTGGCAGCACTTCGCTATTGTTCAATTTAGGTGCTACCTATTCCTATTTGTTGGCCGACGATACTCGTTTCGATGCTCCCATAACCGGAGGGAATAAGACTTTTAATATCACTTCCTACTTTTCGCCCGATGATTGGCAGACAATTGAATTGCCAAACTGGCTTACTGCCGAACAAACTTTTGATCCAAAAACTTGGGCTTTGAACTACACTTTGAAAGCGGCTGCATTGCCTGCCGGGCTTGCAGGACGTGGTGCAACAGTGAAAATTAATAGCATTGGTGCCGATATGAGTATAAATGTTACCCAAGGAAATTATACAGGGCTGGCAGCTGTCCAACTTCATAATACAATGGTGATAAACAAGGACAATACTTTTGATTTGTCATACACGTCTGATTTTAATACTGTTACTATTTGCAATGTAGCCGGACAAGCGCTGGCAAATTTCAAATTACCTGCCGAAGGAAAGCTTGTACTACCCAATTCCAATTTGAAGAAAGGCATTTATTTGTTTCGGTTCAGCGGTAAAAGTACCGAAGTGGTAAAAGTAATATTTTAATCATTTTTAGGGTGTTTCTTTTTTAGTGCTATTTTACTTACTTGAACTTGACAATACTGTGCTTTACACAATAAAACATGAGGTTGTACATAGCCAATAAATGAATCAGCACATAGAAATATATATGTTTTATTTTTATTGACTAAAAAAACATAAGGAAGATGCAACAAAATTATAGGTTTTCAACAGAATGATTATTATATCCAACTATTTGGACTTTCTAATTTTAAGTATAAAAACCATTATGTAACTATGCGTATTTAAGTTAGGTAAAACTATGTGTCATTCTATTTTTTAAACTAAGTCAAAAGGGTAAATATCCAATTCCTACAAATTGTGTCTATAATCTAAGTCTTAAAAAGCCAAATAGACTATATATGTTACAAGTATTGGACTATAAGTTACAAGATTGACAAATGTTAGGGGTAATTTTGTATGTTCTTATTTTTTTAAATTTTAAACGTCATTTTAGAAATCACATATTTTGCTGGTTCATACTTTGGCAAAGAAACGTGGATTATCATACTTTTTTATTTCATCATAAAGAATAGATAAAATGATAGTTCATTTTTAATTATTCATTTTCTCGGTTGTCTAATTTACTATTATTAATCTTCAAATCCATTAATTCTCTAATTTCAATTTCAATTATTAATTTTCAATTATTAATTTCAATTTTATTTTTATGAAAAAACAATTTCTAAATTTGAAAGCTCTCATTGCAGCAGCTTTCTTGGTAGCTGTTTCGGTTAATACGAGCGCAGCAAAATTAGCCACTGAAAATTTTAATGGGTATATACCCGGAACATGGCCTACAGTGGTAAATGGTGGCACAGGATGGGCTTTAGGTAGTAATTGGGGTGTGACCGGATGGCCCGGAGGCACATCTGCCATTGTTGCCAACAGTCTTCAAGCAACTGAGTTCGGAATAACTGGTGCTCATCTTGAAATCAACAACAGCTCTACGGGGCGAAACTTTAGCGCAGTACTTGGTACTTCGGCAACATGGATCAGCTTTAAAGTGAAGGGCATTGCAACAGGTAATAACACCTGGATTTCCTTTTTAAATGGAGCTAATCAAAACTTCTCAGTAAATTGCCAAGCAGGGTTTTGGCGTGTGAATGGCATTGGTGCTTTAGTTCCAACTACACCTGCTTATAATACTACTGCCTTCCATACCGTTTATTTATATCTTGATCCGGCAGCGGCATCTGGCAGTAAAGTGAAAGCTTGGTTTAGCAAAACAGCTGATCCAAGTGCTACGGCAGCTGAAGCGGGTGATGATTTATCTCCATCTACCGATGTGAGCTTCGACAATATCCTATTGGGTACAGGTGGTGGCGGAATTGCTTTCGACAACCTCATTGTTGGTACTACATGGGCTGATGTAGTTCAACCTGCCGAAGGTCCTTCAAAAGTGAATGCTCCAGCAGCACAAGGTCTTATCACTATTGATGGTAATACTGCCGATTGGACAAATATCCCGTCTGTACCAATGACAGTTACCGAAGGAACCAATGCCAATTTTGTACCTAAATACAAAGTTAGCTGGGACAAAAAGAATTTGTACATGTTGGCTGAAATTCAAGATTCTGCCAAAGTGAACAAAGGTGATTTCTGGGCATTGGACGAATTGGAACTTTACTTGGATATGGACAACTCCAAAGGAACTGGTTTTGATGGTAAAAATGACATGCAAATTCGTATCGTACGTGACTCCGTGATTCATTCTTCAGGTGGTAACAACAACGAAGCAGGAAGTTTCCCTTGGTTGAACAGCCTGGAAATGCCAGGTATGGTTTACAAAACCAAAGAAGTTACAGGTGGTTGGTTAGTTGAATTAGCTATTCCGCTGGATTCATTACAGCGCAAAAGCGCTACCAAAATCGACTTCTCGAATGGTGGAACTATTGGTTTTAATGCCGACGTGGTAAATACCAATAAACTTGCTGCCAATAACGGTAAAGCATGGGCTTTAAATCCAACTATTGCTTCGTGGGATAAAATGAATACCTGGGGCAATCTTACAATGACAGGAACTCCTGCTGTTACCACATTGGTTACTCCTGCTACTCAGGGAGTAATTACTATCGATGCAGATCCTGCCGATTGGGCTGGTATTGTTTCTACTCCTGTGGCCGTGGTGAATTATGGCGCTGCTAATTTGACTGGTCCTAATGATTTCAGTGGCTCATTCAAAACAGCTTGGGACAAAAAGAATTTCTACTTTTATGCCGATATCAAAGACGATATTAAAATCAAAAAAGGAACTTCATATTTGGTTGACAATTTTGAATTGTCGTTGGACGTAAATCATTCAAAAGCTACTGCATTTGATTTGAAAGATGATGTAAAAATTAGAATCAACCGCGATACCGTTCTTACTTCTTCTGGTCCTGGCGATAACGGCAGAGGTGACTATCCTTGGACTGCGGCTACTGGCCAAGGTATGAAAGGTATGGTTATTATGCAAAAAGAAGTAGCTGGTGGATGGCAAGTTGAATTATCGATTCCTTTCGATTCTATTCAATCTAAAAATCCAACTCCGGTAGTAGTTGGCGAAAACAGCAAAATTGGTTTGCAAGTATATTTCTGCGACCAGGACTCTGCGAATGCTACGGGACCTAATCGTACCAAATTACTTTGGTTGGATGCAGTAGGTGCAAATCCGTCTACATGGGGTGATATGGTATTAACTGGAACTCCAGCTGTTACTGAACTTCCAACACCTGCTATTCAGAATAAAATAACCATTGATGCAGATCCTGCCGATTGGGCTGGTATTGTTTCTACTCCTGTGGCCGTGGTGAATTATGGCGCTGCTAATTTGACTGGTCCTAATGATTTCAGTGGCTCATTCAAAACAGCTTGGGACAAAAAGAATTTCTACTTTTATGCCGATATCAAAGACGATATTAAAATCAAAAAAGGAACTTCATATTTGGTTGACAATTTTGAATTGTCGTTGGACGTAAATCATTCAAAAGCTACTGCATTTGATTTGAAAGATGATGTAAAAATTAGAATCAACCGCGATACCGTTCTTACTTCTTCTGGTCCTGGCGATAACGGCAGAGGTGACTATCCTTGGACTGCGGCTACTGGCCAAGGTATGAAAGGTATGGTTATTATGCAAAAAGAAGTAGCTGGTGGATGGCAAGTTGAATTATCGATTCCTTTCGATTCTATTCAATCTAAAAATCCAAGTCCGGTAGTGGTTGGACAAAATAGCAAAATTGGTTTGCAAGTTTATTTCTGCGACCAAGACTCTGCGAATGCTACGGGACCTAATCGTACCAAATTACTTTGGTTGAATGCAGTAGGTGCAAATCCGTCTACATGGGGAGATATGGTATTAACTGGAACTCCAGCAGATTTAGGTGTTAAAGTATCCGAGAACTTTGATGAATACACAGCTGGTACCTGGCCAACATCAAATGATGGTGGAACAGGATGGGCAGCAGGTAGCAATTGGGGAACAACCGGATGGCCCGGTGGAATATCTACCATTGCAACCGGTAATCTTACTGCAACCGGAGTAGCAACAACAGGTGCTCATCTTGAAATCAACAACAGCTCAACAGGACGTACATTTAGCAAAATGTTAGGTGCTACAAAAACTTGGATTAGCTTTAGGGTGAAGGGCATTGCTGTAGGTAATAACACCTGGATTCAATTCCAAAAGGGAAGTGCAGGAACTTTCAGTGTAAATTGTCAGGCTAAATTCTGGCGGGTGAATGGCATTGGTGCTTTAAATCCAACAACCCCGGCTTACAATACAACAGACGTTCAGACAGTTTATTTGTGTGTTGACACAGCAGCTGTCACCGGTAGCAAAGTGAAAGCCTGGTTTAATAAAACAGCTGATCCAAGTGCAACAGTTGCTGATGCATCTGACAACTTAGCTCCTACGTCTACCGTACTTTTCGACAATATCCTGTTAGGAACAGGTGGTGGCGGAATTGCTTTTGATAACCTGATTATTGGTGGTTCATGGGATGATGTAGTTCAACCTGCAACACCTAATGCGCTAAAAGATGTTAACGCCAACAGATATGGTATTTATCCAAATCCTGTAAATGATATGTTGTTTATCAATAATGCAACTGACATTCAATCAGTAAGTGTTTATGCTATCAATGGAAAATTGTTAAACACTTATCGCAACAATACCGAAATGGTTTTACAAGTAAATACTTCCAAGTTAAATCAAGGATTGTATTTATTAAAAATTACTTCAGCTGACGGAAGTGTTGAAATGTCGAAGTTTGTAAAAAAATAATTTTTAAATTTACACCGTCCGGAGGAAAACCCTCCGGACGGTTTTTCTCATCATATATGCAATAAGGTGTGTGAATAATAATTCTGAATCTCTAACAATATGCGCATATTATTTTTTATGAGTATCGGGTGTTGTACCTAAAGAAAAATGTTTACATTTGT
>JBMOHG010000003.1:0-30035 GCA_049317965.1 Paludibacter sp. | reverse complement strand
TAATGCAGTCTGGTGACCATTCCAATCGAGCCAAATATTGAAAAAAGCATCTTCTGAATTTAGCTGCCAAAAAATTCCTTCCATAACTGGATGAAAATACTGAATTGAATCTTGAAAAAACAAATCAGAATAGTTTGATAGCAATTTATTTCGTGGAAAAGCACCTGCCCGAAAATCTGTTTTAAGGGTATGATATTGATAATAAGCAATTACATCTACCTTATCAATTGTCTTTTGAGAACCTGAAATTTTCAGTAAATCAGCACCTGCAAAAAAAGAATGTGATTTGTCCCAACTTAAACCAAATACTGGTGAAAAGCGTACACCATTCATTGTCTGATCTTTAGTGATTGTCGATTTGGCAAATTCGTTGTTATCAAAAAAATAATTCAAATTTGCTTTCCATTGAAATTCTTGAGCAAAAATGCCGAATTGTATGAAAATAAAAAAGCATAGCGTGGTTAAACGAAATGACATAATTGTTGGAAATTAGTTATCAATAATTTTTCGCAACAAAAATACATTTAAAAACGGATACATTCTCGAATTAATATAATTTCTTTCACATTTATCGGATAAAAATATATTTTCCTCAACATCTATCGAACATTAAAGTCTAAATAGTATCAGTATATTTACATTCTAAATAAAAAAAACTTGAGTATTTAGTAGAATTAAAAAGTGTCAGCAAACAGAAAACAATTCATACTGCTTTTTTTATTACCTTTGTACTAGAAACTTTGAAAACAAAAAATGATTGATAATACCCTCTTTCACAATAAAAAAGTTGCCTATCACACCCTTGGTTGTAAGCTGAATTTTGCTGAAACATCTGCCATTGGAAAACAATTGAGCGAAGAAGGGTTTGTAAAAGTTCGTCCTGGTGAGCAAGCAGATGTTTGTATAATAAATACTTGCTCAGTTACTGACACGGCTGATCATAAATGCCGACAAGCAATCAATCGTCTAAACCGTCAACATCCAAATGCAGTTATGGTTATTACCGGCTGTTATGCTCAGTTAAAACCTGACGAAATTTCAAAAATTGAAGGCGTTGATTTGGTATTGGGTGCTAATGAAAAATTCAATATTTTAGAGTATCTACAAAAAATGGATTTCGATAAAAAAACCGAGATTCATCGCTCTGAAATAAAAACAGTTACTGAATTTAAACCTTCATGTTCACGTGACGATCGAACACGTTTCTTTCTGAAAGTTCAGGATGGTTGTGATTATTTTTGTACTTATTGTACCATACCTTTGGCTAGAGGTCGAAGTAGAAATGCAACAATTGCCGACACAGTGGCTATGGCACAACAAGCAATCACTGAAGGAGCAAAAGAAATTGTACTTTCTGGTGTAAATACCGGCGATTTTGGAAAATCAACCGGTGAGAACTTCTTTGATTTAGTAAAAGCGTTGGATGCTTTACCCAATAATGTTCGATTTCGAATTTCGTCAATTGAACCAAATTTGTTGACTGACGAAATAATAGAATTTATTTCCAAAAGTCAGCATTTTATGCCTCACTTTCATATTCCATTGCAATCAGGTTCTAACGAGGTATTACAAATAATGAAACGTAGATACACAACAGAATTCTTCGCAAAAAAAATAGAAACGATTAAAAAAATTATTCCAGATGCTTTTATAGGTGTAGATGTTATTGTTGGCGTTAAAGGTGAGACAAATGAGTTATTTGAACAAGCGCTTCATTTTATAAAATCACTTGATATTTCTCAATTACATGTTTTCAGTTATTCGGAGCGCGCAGGAACAAAAATGCTTGAAATTGAACATACTGTTTCAATTCAGGAACGAAAGAGACGTAGTGAAGTTCTACATTCATTGTCAGATACTATGACAAAAGAATTTTATGAAAAACAAATTGGAAAATCAGCCCAAGTTCTTTGGGAGAGTCGGCATAAAGATGAAAATATGGTTGGTTTTTCGGATAACTACATACGAACTGAAAGACCTTTCGATAAAAATGCAGTAAATACCATTCAAACAATTACACTGGGTGAATGGAACAAAGAAATGTCTGCATTAAAGTCAGAATAAAATATAAATAAGTAATACAAACAAACTGCGTCTTTCTCCCCTTTAGGGGTTGGGGGCCATCCTTTTTTTTTAAAATATAATTTCCATGTTAGCAAAACGTATTATTCCATGTCTGGATATAAAAAACGGACAAACAGTTAAAGGTATTAACTTCGAAAACATTACCGATGTTGGTGATCCTGTGGAACTTGGAGCATTATATGCCCGAATGGGTGCAGATGAATTGGTTTTTCTTGACATTACAGCTACCAACGAAAAACGAAAAACTTTATCGGAATTAGTAACCCGAATTGCTAAACACATCAATATCCCATTTACAGTTGGTGGAGGTATTTCGAGTGTTGAAGACGTTTCAATTTTATTAGCATGTGGCGCAGATAAAATTTCAGTAAATACTTCAGCCGTTCGAAATCCACAGCTAATAAGCGATTTAGCAAAGCAATTTGGTAGTCAGTGTGTAGTTTTAGCCATCGACACAAAATTTATCGACGGAGAATGGTTTGTCTTTTTAAATGGTGGTCGTATTCCAACAGAAATTAAAACTGTGGAATGGGCAAAAAAAGCAGTATCACTTGGTGCAGGTGAAATTTTATTGACATCGATGAATAACGATGGAACAAAAGATGGTTTTGCACTCGATATTACCAGAGCAGTTTCAGAGGCAGTAAATGTACCAGTAATAGCAAGTGGTGGTGCAGGCACAATGGAACATTTTGTGGATGTTTTTAGTACAGGAAAAGCTGATGCAGCATTGGCAGCCAGCATTTTTCATTATAAAGAAATTGGAATTCCTGAACTAAAATCTTATTTGAAACAAAAAGGAGTTGAAGTGAGATTATAAACTACAAGATAGAAATGCTATAAATTACTATAGCTATGAAACTTAAGCCCAAAGTAGTTAATGGAATTATTGCTTTGGATTGTTCGTAATTGACATTTAAATGTAGCTCAAGTAAAGAAGGACGCAATTTCTTAATTACAAAAAAACAAGTATAGGCAGCAAATAATCCAACCAGAATTCCACCCAAAATATCCAATGGGTAATGAACTCCTAAATAAATACGTGAATAAGCAGTAATTGCTGCCCAAAAGAAAATAGCAGAAGAATAGATTTTATTTCGGAAAAGTAAAGAAGTTAATAGTGCAAATCCAAATGAATTTGCAGCATGAGATGAAACAAAACCAAATCTACCACCGCCATAACCATTTACCAAATGAACCAAACCTTGCAAATTTACGGCATGAGAAGGTCGAGGTCGTTGAACCAGGTCTTTAATTAAACCCGAAGATAACTGATCGGCAATAACAATACATAGAATTAATGCAATAATAATCCAGATTGCTTCTCTGTTCCAACGTTTTATTACTTCGTAAATTATAGCCAGATAAAACGGAATCCAAACAAGTTTGGCACTAATAGCAAACATTATTCCATCAAAAATTGGTGCATGAAATCCATTTATCAGCAAAAATAAATTGGTATCCCAGAGTTTAAGTACTTCTAATAGATTCATGGTTTATAATATTGAAAAGTAAAACGACTATTTGAATTTTATGGTTATAGCAGAATAATCAATAACCTATTAAATATTAAATCTTTTCAATCTGACCACTTTCAACCCAACCAACGCTTCCGTTACCTAGTTTTATTTCAATCCAGCTTCCCAATGTGCTTTTAACAATGACTTTTGTTCCTTCATGCAATTGAAATAAATCTGTTCCACTTTTATCAGGAGAACTTTTTACAGTAATTAAACCAGTCATAACAATAGCTTCGTGGTGATTAATCATTTGATCTTTACGAACTCCAGCAAAAATAGCAGTGACTATAGTGATTCCTAAAAAAACAATTGCCACATAAAATGAGATTCTGCGCATTTGCCTTGTTGAACCAAAAATGAAAATAAATGCCGAAATCAAACAGAAAATAAAAATAACAAAACTAAGAATAATCCATTGATTGGAAGTCATTAATTTTATCAAATTGCCAATCCAGCGTCCAACAAAAAATGATGGCGTCTGAACAATATTATCTATCACTTTTGATTGAGCTAACTCCAGATTGTATTCAGCATCATCAAAACCAGGTGATAAGCGTAAGGCACGTTCGTAGTTTAATATTGAACGTCCTACTTCATTGGCTTTGTAGTAAGCATTTCCAAGATTAAAATACAATTCTGGAGCCACACCTTGACTGAGTATTATTTCTTCATAATGTTTAGCAGCAGCTGTATAATCACCTTTTAAATAAAAATCATTTGCTTCTTTAATAGCTTTATTCTGAGCATGTATCGATAAAGCAAAACACACAATTAAAGATAAGAATAATGTTATACGTTTCATATATGTAGTCAAAAATATGTGTTTACGATTTTTTTACTAATTCTTCCAATTCGCTAATTACCTGTATTGAGTCAGCATATAAATCGCCCATTTCCTGTTGACCCGTGTTTGGAGCATATCTGGCAAATTCGCAGGTATTCAGAATTTTCAAAAATTGTTCAAATATCTTAGCATCAATGCCTCGATTTCTTAACTCAGTTTCTACCCGTTCCTTTGTAAGCAATGCAACCGGAATGGAAAGTTTAT
Organism: Paludibacter sp.; assembly: GCA_049317965.1. Lineage (GTDB taxonomy): Bacteria > Bacteroidota > Bacteroidia > Bacteroidales > Paludibacteraceae > Paludibacter. The sequence goes on along the minus strand of JBMOHG010000003.1, from coordinate 25,382 downwards.
GACTCAGATAAGCCCAAACTGCTTTTAATATTTCTTCATAAAATTGATCTTTATTCCCTTCTTTTAGAAGCTTTTGAGCAAATTTCAGTCGTTTCTGTGCGACTCTGTTTGCTTTTTTGTTTTTCACAAAATCTACATTAGCATTTTCTTTTACTTGTTTGCGGAAGAAAATAAATAATAATAAAGAGATTAAAAGAGGGATTAAATACATTAACCAACAGGTAAACGTACCATACAATGGAACTTCTTCTTTCGACAATTCAAATGTTTCGGTTTGAATATACCTAATATCTTTACCTAATTGTTTAACTTCCTCTTTATCAATATAATTACCAACAACAGTAGGAGATTCGCCACCTTCGCCCTTTAATACCTGTAATTTGTATAGTGGAGTTCGTAAAGTTTTATATACTCTTTCCTGAACGTCGAAATAGGAAAATTCAGCCGAAGGAATTTCATATTCTCCTGAATGTCGCGGAATAAACAAATACTCAATTGATTTTGAACCTGATACACCTGCAGTTGTAGTTTTAAAACTGTTATTCACTTTCGGGTCATAAACTTCAAAACCATCAGGAAATTTAATCTCAGGATTTTTTATCAACTTCATATTACCCAAACCAGCAATATTTATTTTAATAGTTACTGCGTCATTTGCCTTAACTTGTTCTGATGTTATGGTTGAATTCATCGAAAAACGTCCTACAGTGCCACTAAAGGATGCAGGTTTATTATCTGGTAAAGCATTTACAATAATTCGTGTAGCAGGTGCAACAATATTCTTTGAGACATTGGTGTATGATTCAAAAAAATCATCAAAAATACTACGAGCCGCTGTACGATTTTGAACCCTGATAACTGCTTCGAAATTTCCTTTTTCAATCTCAATAACACCTGAATGTTGAGGGTATAGTAAAACCTGATAAAGTACTACAGTTCCGTAATTTCTTCCGTTGAAATTTTCGTAAGAAAATTGTTTGTTTTGCGATTGTTCAATATCCTGTTTCATAAAGCCATTAAAATCAGGCATTTTCTTATTCGCACATTGAACTACATCAGCCAGTGTATAGAGTTTATATGTTACTAAAACGGCTTCCTGTTCGTAAACATTTGACTTTGAAACACTGGTTTTTATAAATATATTATCATTAGAAATAGCCTGACTTCCTGAATTTGAACCTGATTGTCCACCTGAAGATTTTGGATTTGCATCAGCCGGCAGCACTTTTATTGAAACACCATTCGAAGTATATTTCTGGTTATTGACAATAATGCTGGCGGATGGAATTGTAAATGTACCAGTTTTTTGGCCTTGAAGTGTATAAGTATATGAAACAGATACTGATGAAGTAGTTTTTCCATTAACAATCTGCATACTTGAACTATGCGATTCGAATGGTCCCGCCAAAATATCAAAATTGTTTATTTCAGGCATTCGTAAATCTTTGCCAGATGAATTTACTGTATAAACTAATTGAAATGGTTTATCTAAAATAACAGTTGATGGTGCAGAGGCAGTAAAACGCACCGGTTCATCTGCACGTACTATCCAAGTACCTAACAATAAAAGCGATAAAAATATAATTGTACGTTTCATGTTTTCTATTTGTGCTTATTATCAAAATTGTCAATTATTTAATTGCCAATAGTTTCTACCAATCTTTTTCTGATTTCTTTGTACCTCTAACTTGTTGTTTTTTAGCTTTGTCCTGCGTATTTTTTTCATCCTGCATTAATGCATCCAAAATCTGTTGTGCATTTTGTTTCGACATTTGAGGCTGTTGCTGCTGAGGCTGTTCCTTTGGTTTCTGTTCAGGTTGCTTTTGATCTTGCTTTTTATCCTGATCTTTTTTATCTTTATTTTTGTCTTTATCCTTGTCTTTATCTTTATTTTTGTCTTTGTCTTTATTCTGTTTCTTTAGCAAAGTTTGTGCGTACGCCAAATTATAACGTGTATCATTATCATTCGGCCTGTTTTTTAACGCTTTTTTATATGCACTTATACTTTCCTCAATTTTTTTATCAGCTAATAATGCGTTTCCTGTATTGTGATAAGCAGCAGCAATTTTTTCCTTATCCTTGGGCTGTAATGCTAATGAATTATTATATTGTTCAAGTGCTTGCGTATATTTTTCTTGTTTGAAAAGTGCATTTCCAAGATTATAATTAGCTTCAAAAGATGCTGGATTTTTTAAAAGTCCTTTCCGATAAGCGATTTCAGCTTCGGTATATTTCTTAGATTTGTATAATTTATTTCCAGCATTAATGTCAGCACTTTCCTTTTGCGCCAACAATGGAACTGTTATCACACTCATCAACAATGCAATATATAAGAATTTATTCATTTGGGTGAAAAGTAATTATTAATTTATTCACAAAAAATCAAAAGAGTGATAGAATATAAATTTGAATTTTTGTATTTAGATTTTATCTTTTAAATCAAAAATTTTAAATCTGCTGAGACGTTTATTTCTTCTGTCAAAAATAAACAAATCGATAATTAGAATTAATAGAGCCAACAATGCAAATGATTGAAATTGTTCGTTATAATCTGAAAAAACACTGGTTTTAATATCCGATTTAGCCAATTTGTCTAACTCCTTATTTATGACTCTGAATGCACTGTTACTATTGTCTGCTCGCACATAAATTCCTTTTCCAGCGGCTGCTATATTCTTACACATTTCTTCGTTTAGCTTTGAAACAACCACATTGCCATCTTTATCTTTCCAGAAACTCATGGTTCCGGGCACTGGTATTGGAGCACCATCAACTTTTCCCATTCCAATAACGTGAACTGAAATATCATTTTCAGCGGCTAATTTTGCAGCTCCGATAGCATCATCTTCGTGATTTTCACCATCTGTTATTAATATTATTGCTCTGCCGGCACTACTTTTTGTTCCAAATGATTTTATTGCTAAATCTATTGCACTTCCAATAGCAGTTCCCTGTCGGGGAACTAATTGTGGGGATATTGAAGAAAGAAACATTTTGGCAGAAACATAATCTACTGTTATAGGCAATTGAGTATAGGCATCGCCTGCAAAAACTACCAATCCAATTTTGTCATCTGTCATTCCATCTACCAATTTGGATAAAACCTGTTTTGATTTATCTAATCTACTTGGCTGAATATCTTGTGCCATCATTGAATTTGAAACATCAAGTGCTATCATTACTTCAATTCCCTGACGTTTTACGTTTTCAACTTTAGTACCAAATTGTGGTTGTGCCAATACGATAATTAGTAAGATTATAGCAGTTAATTGTATGTAGAATTTAATCTGAGGACGTATTAATGAAACATTTGGCATTAAACTGGCAAGTAATTCCGGATTTCCAAATTCTTTTAAATGCCTGCGTTTTAGAATACCTGTATAGACAAATACTACTATTAATATTGGAATTAGTAGCAATAAAAATAAATATTCTGAATGTGCAAATCGAAACATAGTTAGTTTTGTGTTTATTGAAAAATAATATCGCTCTTACTTTTTAAATAAGTAATTGCTAACTACTTAATTCTTCATAATTATGGAATTCTTCTTAATAATGTATTTCTTAACATCACCTCCAAAATCAAGAAAATAAATGCCATTAAACTAAATAAAAAGAACTGTTCATTCTTCTTACTATATTCTCGTACATTAATTTTAGTTTTTTCTAATTGGTCAATTTCTTGATAAATACGGCGTAATTTAGAATTATCAGTAGCCCTGAAATACTTTCCACCAGTCATTCCGGCTATTGATTGAAGAGATTTTTCATCAAATTCTGATTGCATTTGCTGATATTGAATTCCCATTGGAGTAGGAACTGGAATATTTACAACTCCATACGATCCAACACCAATGGCATAAACCCTGATTCCGAATGTTTTAGCAATTTCGGCTGCAGTAATTGGAGCTATATCACCTCTATTATTCGAACCATCAGTCAACAATATAATTACTTTAGATTTGGCTTTACTTTCCTTAATTCTACTTACAGCATTTGCCAATCCAAGTCCAATAGCAGTTCCATCTTCAATTAAACCATAGTTTACACCCTTGAATAAATTGACCAATACGGCATGATCGCTTGTTAATGGGCACTGTGTAAAACTTTCGCCTGAGAAAATCACTAATCCTATATTATCATTAGGGCGCGAAAGAATAAATTCAGATGCAACAGATTTTGCGGCTTCTAACCTATTGGGCTTTAAATCCTCAGCCATCATGGTTCCCGAAATATCCAAAGCCATCATAATGTCAATTCCTTCAGTATTTTCAGTTCTCCAACTGTTAGAAGCTTGTGGACGTGCAATGGCAAAGATGATAAAAATAAGAGCCAAATTTCTAAAAATAAAAGGCACATGGCGTAACTTCACTTTTAGGCTTTTGGGAAATTGTGCAAGTTTTTGATGCGATGAAATTTGCAGACTCGCATCTGACTGCTGCATTTTCCAAACGTATAAAAATACGATTGGAATGATTAGCAAAAGTAAAAACAAATATTCCGGGTTATGAAAAGTCATCGATTAATGGTGAATGTTTAATTGGTAATAGGTTCGTTCTCCTTATTTTCTTCAGTAACTGTAGGTTCTTCTATTTTTGTCTGATTAACAAACAAATATGCATTTCTTAAACTCAATTCATGTTCTTCTGGATTTGGATTCCATTTAGCAAATTTCACTAAATCAGCAAGTTGTAAAATTTGTTTTAATCCTAAATAAGCAGTTTTATCTTGTTTACGCAGTGAGTGTAAATGATCTAAAATTTCTTCAGATGTCATTTCCATACTTTTCATATCGAAAACTCGCTCTGTATATTCACGCAAAACATCTGTTAATTCAGTATGATATTCTTTAGTGCGTCCTTGTTGCCAGGCTTTTTCCTGTTTTATTCTATCTAAATGATTGAGAGCAATAATATGTGCTGGCAAAATTGGTTCGGGAACAACTTCAAAAATCGGTTTTTTAAGCCAGTATTTTCTAATAATAAAATATATAAGTATCAGTAAAGCAATGATTACCAATACAAGCAAGATTATTTTAAATAAACCTATCCAATCAAATTTCCCATTAAAAACAGGTTTAATATCAGCAATCGAATTCGAGGCTGTATCAATTTTGAACGGTTGTATAATCTTTATTGATAAAGATTTAGACCAAACTGTGTCGCCATCTAAAACAAAAGGGAAAGGTGGAATATAGAAAAGTGAATCCTCAAATGCAGTAACAATATATCGTTGAGTTACAAGAATTGGTCCATCAGGCGATTTTACTGTATCAGTTTTTAAACGTTCAACCAAATCCAGGCCTCTCACAATCGAATCGGAGAAAATTGGCATTATCACTTTTTGATTGGGACTTTGTGATACTTCAAACGATAATTTTGCCTGACTACCAATCCACAGAACAGTTGAATCCAGTTTGGCAGTAACTGTTATCTTTTGTGCCAACAAATTAGTGTGAACAAAAAAAACTGAAAGTAAAAAAAACAAGAGGAATTTTCTCATATTTGTCCTTCAATAGTAAATAGTAACTTATTAAATAGTAAATAAATTAGGCTCTCATTTTAAACAATTTCATCAGAGCTCTAACATAATCTTCTGAAGTGCTCATTGATACAGAATCAACACCTGATTTTGTAAAAGCCTTTTGCAGGTTCAATTGACTTTCACCCCAGGCGTGTTTGTAAGTTGTTCGTAGTCGTTTGTCGGAAGTATCTACCCAAATTCTTTGACCGGTTTCAGCATCTTTTAGTTTGATAAGCCCAACATTTGGCAATTCTGTTTCACGAACATCATACACCTGTAATGCAACCACATCGTGTTTTCTATTGGCAATAGTCAAATCTCTTTCGAAATTAGTATCAATAAAGTCGGAAATTATAAAAGCTGTAGAACTTTTTTTAATAGCATTGGTAAAATAACGTAATGCTCCGGCTATATCTGTTTTAGTACTTTCTGGTTGGAAATCAAGCAATTCTCTGATAATAAACAAAACATGTTTTTTGCCTTTTTTGGGTGGAATAAATTTTTCAATTTTATCAGAAAAAAATATTACCCCAATTTTATCATTGTTTTGTATCGTAGAAAAAGCCAAAGTAGCAGCAACTTCAGTGAAAATGTCTTTTTTCATTTGCGTTACTGTTCCAAATTCTCTACTTCCCGAAACATCAATCATCAACACCACGGTTAACTCACGTTCTTCCTCAAAAACTTTAATATAAGGATGTCCGAAGCGCGCAGTTACATTCCAGTCAATTGACCGAATATCGTCACCATATTGATATTCACGCACTTCGGCAAAAGTCATACCACGACCCTTAAAGGCTGAATGATATTCGCCGGCGAAAATATTCTTTGACAAACCACGTGTCTTTATCTCTATTTTTCGTACTTTTTTTAGTAATTCGCTTGTTTCCACAAATTCAATTATTCAATTTCAAATATTAAGCTTTAGAAATTAACAGCCAATTTTCAATGTGCAACTTTAGATTGTAAATTGTAAATTGTTTAATTGTAAATAATTATGGCACTTCTACAGTGTTCAGAATTTCGGTAATTATTTCATCAGAAGTCATATTATTTGCTTCTGCTTCATAACTTAAACCAATACGATGCCGCATAACATCATAGCAAACAGCACGAACATCTTCAGGAATTACATATCCTCTACGTTTGATAAACGCATAAGCACGTGCAGCCAATGCTAAATTGATAGAGGCACGAGGAGAGGCTCCAAATGAAATCATTTCTTTCAAGGCATCCAATCCATAATCTTGAGGATAACGGGTTGCAAAAACTATATCAACTATATATCGTTCAATTTTTTCATCAATATAAACCTGACGAACCACATCACGAGCTTCAACAATGTCTTTTGGAGTTAATACCGGAAGTACAATTGGCTTTTCTTTAAGTAAATTCTGACGAATAATCAATTTTTCTTCCTCTTTATTAGGATAATTGATGATTACCTTCAACATGAAACGATCGACTTGCGCTTCAGGCAGTGGATATGTTCCTTCTTGTTCGATTGGATTTTGAGTAGCCAACACCAAAAATGGCTCGTCCAACTTATAAGTATTTTGACCAATTGTGACCTGACGTTCTTGCATTGCTTCCAACAAAGCACTTTGTACTTTAGCCGGGGCACGGTTAATTTCATCGGCCAAAATTAAATTGGCAAAGATTGGTCCTTTTCTAATGCTGAATTCTTCCTTTTTCTGACTGTAAATCATTGTTCCGATAACATCAGCAGGTAATAAATCAGGAGTAAACTGAATTCGGCTGAATTCTGCTTTAATTAAATCCGACAAAGTTTTGATAGCCAATGTTTTTGCCAACCCTGGAACACCTTCGAGTAGAATGTGACCATCGGACAATAAACCGATCAATAGTGACTCTACTAAATGTTTTTGACCTACAATAACTTTATCCATTCCCATGGTTAACGCATCTACAAAAGAACTCTGACGTTCTATGCGTTCATTAAGTTCCCTAATATCAACAGATTGAATCATATTTATAAAATGTTAGTTATGCTTATTTTTTGTAGCGCAAATATAGTGCATTTCGATATGTTAAAGCGCTGATTTAATATCTATTAACCTGATTTTAGATTATTAAGTATAGAAGGTTTTTAAGCCTATTTATTGTCTTAAATTTATACATTTATGAACAAAAAAAAGTTCTGCATATGTTAATATATGCAGAACTTTTACAGTGTGATACACTAATTTTCTTAATTTAAACTCCGCTGAATTCAATTTCATTTTTTTACATATAAATCATGTAATTCTTTTGCTTTTTTAATACATCTGGGATTAGTAGCATCAATTAAACGTGGGTCTAATTTTGGAATATGGATTAAAGTATTGCTTGGAATAATATCCGGATTTGATATTCTGTCTTTATTGGCTTCATAAATATAAACCCAAAAATCCGGGGTACCATAATACCTTTTTGCCATTTTGGTTAATCTACTACCACTTCTAATTCGTTCGGATGCAATAAAAACCGGATAAACTCTTGGGGTATCAAATAATATCTGCAAACTGTCAACTGGCTTATTATTTGCCATAATTTCAGTAGAATCACTATCCTTTGGAATAATAATAGTTTCAAGAGCTGGAATTTCCTTTGGTGAAGGTGAAACCCACTTTGAAACTGTATTCAATAATTCAGTAAATGAAGCAGTTTCTTTGAAACTCTTAAAATTTATTTCTAGTAAAATCAAAGAATTGTTAATCAAATTATTGGCAGGAGGATACATATAAAACAATCCTGTCCCTGTAGCTCCAATTATCAAAATGGAAATGAGTAACCACGGCCAAAATTTCCTTTTTTTAGAAGGTTTAATATCATCCAAAAATGGGTTAGGTGAATAATCATCATTTGATTCTTCAATTTCATTTACATCGGATTCATTTATTTTTTCTGGTTCAACATCTTGAATATCTTCAATATTATTAGCTTCATCAATCACTTCGGCAGATTGTAATTTAATTTCCACTGGTTCTTCAAATACAGTAATCTCTTCAGCTTTTGTATCGGACTGAGCAACCTCTTCTACAATTGTTGATTGCGAATTAGAAGATAAAGCCTGAATCTCCGAAATTAAATCTTTAATTTCAGACGCTTGTTCCGTGAAAATTCGCAATGGATCTAATTCTACTTCATTTTCTGCACTATGTACTTTTTCGGATGAATCAGAATTAATCTCCACAGGTTGTAAATGTGCATAAGGTTCATTTACCAGGTCTTTCAATATTGCATCTGGAACAAAAAGAACTTTATTATAACCAGCTAACAAAATTTCTTCTCCTGTTTGAATATTAACACTTTTTCGAGGTTCGTTCCAGTGAAGTTTAAAGGTGCCAAAATTCTTGATTTTCACTGTTTCACCTGCCATTAAGCCATCCTCGACAGTATTAAACAATACTTTTAAAAAATCTTCTGCAACACGTTTACTTACAGATGCTTTTGAAGCTAGAAGGTCTGCAACTTCTTGTAATGAAATTTTCTCCTTATTCATGGTGCGGCAAGTCTTTTATTTTATCTTTCAATATTGCACTTTGTTTAAAATTAACTACCAATTTTGGTGGTGTTAAAGTTCTAATTTGAGTAGAAGGATGTACTGAAAGTCGTTCTTCCTTTTTCCTGATTTCAAAATTCCCAAAACTCTGAAACCCAATAGTCTTATTATCAACCAATTGTTCAGTAAAAGTAGCAATTGTGGTTTCCAATAAGTCTGCTACCACTGACTTTGGTGCATTCATTTTAGAAGCCATTGCGGCGATTAATTCTTTGTGATTCATATATTAAAATTTGAAAGTTTGAGAAATTGAAAGTTGAAAAGTCCGTAAAGTTATAAAAAAATCATCATATTATAAATTTTTTATATTTCCCCATACAAATCAAAATCGGTAGCACTCACAATCTTTACGTTGTAAAATTCACCAATTTTTAATCCTAAAGTTGAAATGGGTATTAAAACTTCAGGGTCTACTTCGGGTGAATCATATTCGGTTCTTCCCACAAAATAATCATCTTCTACCCTATCAATTATCACCTTAAAAGTTTTTCCAATCTTAGCTTCATTAATTTCAGCCGAAATTCCTTGTTGAATCGACATAATATCAGCTACACGTTTGTTTTTTTCCTCTTCCGGAATATCGTCTTTATATGTTTTGTAAGCATAAGTTCCTTCTTCATTGGAAAAAGCAAAAGCTCCTAATCGTTCAAATCGTGTTTTACGAACAAAGTTTTTAAGTTCTTCCATATCTAAGTCTGTTTCGCCCGGATGACCAAGTAATAATGTTGTTCGTAAATGAATTTCAGGCACTTCTGTCCGAATTTTATCTATAAGTTCAAACGTTTGAGCAGATGTAATATTTCGACGCATTTTGGTCAGCATATTGTCGCTTATATGTTGCAAAGCCAAATCAAGGTAATTACAAACATTATCACGCTCGCGCATCACTTTCAATATATCATAAGGGAAATGAGCCGGGTAAGCATAATGCAAGCGCAGCCATTCCACACCAGGTATATCTGAAAGTCGTTCGGTTAATTCAGCTAATTTCAGTGTTTTGTAACGATCTTGTCCGTAATACGATAAATCCTGAGCAATCAATTGAAATTCTTTTACTCCTTGCCCAACCAATCCTTTTACTTCATTTTCAATATCTTCCATCGAACGTGATCGATGTTTTCCGGTAATAATTGGAATGGCACAATACGAACAAGTTCTGTTACAACCTTCAGATATTTTGATATAAGCGTAGTGTTTTGGTGTTGTTAAAGTGCGTTCCAATCGTAAATCGGCACGGTATTCTTGTCCCAACTCCTTCAAAATATCAGTATAATTAAATTTTCCGTAGAATTTATCCACTTCGGGAATTTCTAAACTCAATTCTTTTAAATATCGTTCAGACAGACAGCCCATTACAAATAACTTGCCTATTCTATTATGTTTACGCTTTTCGGCAAACTGCAAAATGGTATTTATACTTTCTTCTTTTGCATCACCAATAAATCCGCATGTATTTACAATTACAATTTCACCATCAGGATTTTCAGCATCATGCCGTACTTTGTAGCCAAGCACATCAAACTGGCGCATCAACTGCTCCGAATCAACTAAGTTTTTTGAACAACCCAGCGTAATTACATCAACCGTTCCTTTATTATAATTTTTCAACCAATTATCAATTAAATTTTTCAACTTTCTTAAATTCCCCCCTCGGGTGATTTAGGGGGCTTTATTCAAACAATGATGCCACAAACTCAGTTCTATCAAATACTTGTAAATGATCAATTCCTTCGCCTAACCCAATATATTTCACAGGAATTTTAAATTGATCAGAAATGCCAATTACCACTCCACCTTTGGCAGTACCATCAAGTTTGGTTACAGCCAGTGCGGTTACATCGGTGGCTTTTGTAAATTGTTTGGCTTGTTCAAATGCATTCTGACCTGTTGAGCCATCCAACACCAACAATACTTCGTGTGGTGCATCCGGCACTACTTTTTGCATTACATTTTTAATCTTGGTCAACTCGTTCATTAAGTTGATTTTGTTGTGCAATCGACCGGCAGTATCAATAATTACCACATCGGCGTTGTTAGCTTTTGCCGAAGCAATTGTATCATAAGCAACCGAAGCAGGATCGGCACCCATTTTTTGTTTAATAACAGGCACTCCGGCACGTTCACCCCAAATAACCAGTTGTTCAACTGCTGCAGCACGAAAAGTATCGGCAGCACCAAGATATACTTTTTTACCCGCTTTGGTAAATTGATAAGCCAATTTTCCTATGGTAGTAGTTTTTCCAACACCATTAACACCCACAACCATAATTACATAAGGTGAATTAGGAAGTGGCGCATCGAAATCAATCGGCGAATCGGAATTATTTTCGGCTAGCAATGCAGCAATTTCTTCTTTCAAAATTGCATTTAGCTCAGTGGTATTTACATATTTATCCTGAGCTACACGCTTCTCAATTCGCTCAATGATTCTCAAAGTAGTTTCAACACCAACATCTGATGTTATTAACACTTCTTCGAGGTTATCAAGTACTTCATCGTCAACTTTTGATTTTCCGGCAACAGCACGTGTTAGTTTAGAAAAAACGCTTTCCTTCGTTTTCAATAATCCTTCATCAAGCGTTTGTTTTTTCTCTTTACTAAAGAAATTAAATAATCCCATAATTTTATTTACAATTTACTCATTTACAATTTACTATTGTAAGATTGAGAATTAGCTTACAAAATTAAGTCTTTTTTTTGAGCTAATAGCAAAAAAAATCCTCTCATTTATAAAAATGAAAGGATTTTCTATTATTTCAGTGATGATATATCTTATTTTACAAAATAATCTTTCACTTTATCGTTGTGTACAATTTCTTCCTGGAACATATAAGCACCGGTTTTAGGTGATTTCACCATCTTAATAACCTTTGCAAATGAACGTCCTTCTCCTTTTTGGAGAGATGCAACCGCTTTTTTAGCCATGATTCAGATCTTATTTAATTTCTTTATGAACAGTTACTTTTTTCAAAATTGGGTTGTATTTTTTCAACTCCATACGTGCGGGTGTATTTTTTCTGTTTTTCACAGTAATATAACGTGAAGTTCCGGGCATACCGCTTTCTTTATGCTCTGTGCATTCCAATATAACTTGGACTCTTGCTTCTTTTGTTTTCTTAGCCATTGTGTAGTTTTCCTCCTAAAATTATGCGTATAAATACCCTTTATCTGACGCTTTTTTAATGGCAGCATCCAATCCCACTTTGTTGATGGTACGTAGTCCATTAGCCGAAACTTTCAAGCTAATCCAGGTATCTTGTTCTACCCAATAGAATTTCTTTGTAAACAAGTTCACCTCAAAAGTCCTCTTAGTACGACGTTTAGAGTGTGATACATTGTTTCCTACCATTGCTTTCTTTCCGGTAATTTGACAAATCTTTGACATTTCTATATCTTTTTATTGTTTACTTTTTTTCTCAAAAACAGTGTGCAAAAGTACAGCATATTTTTCAATTGTGCAAGTATATTAGTCTAATTATTATTATAAAAATACTCAAAGCACGAATAAAACTAATATACTATTGATAATGTGCACTTTAAATCTACACTTTTACATAAATTTGTTGAATAATTACTGTATTTTCAGCAAAACACAAACAATTACTATATTTTTCTAATAACGTGATATTAAATCAAGTCTTTCAATAAAAGTAATGCTGCTTGTGTAGCTCTCTGTATATTCTGAGTCCGCAATGAACCAAATTGGTATAATTTACTTATGGTTTTATCAGCCGAACTAGCAGAAATCCAAATTGTTCCAACTGGTTTTTCTTCAGTTCCACCAGTAGGACCAGCAATTCCAGAAGTTGCTATAGAGTAATCAGTTTTAAGTAATGTGCGCACTCCATTCGCCATTTGTTCTACTACATTTTGACTTACAGCACCGTACTGTTCTAAATCTTCAAGAGATACACCTAACAAATCCCTTTTTATGTAATTTGAATAAGCAACTACCGAACCATTGTAGAATTCAGAACTTCCCGCAATCGAAGTAAATAAATGAGCAATATTTCCACCGGTACAACTTTCAGCAGTCGAAACAGTTTTTCCTTTTGCAACAAGCATTTTTCCAATTAATTGTTCCATTGGAATATCTTCATAAGCAACAATAGCATTTCCAAGAATTTGGCTCAACAGGTCAATTTGCTGATTAACAATAAATTCTAATTCCAGCATGTTGTCAGAAATTCCACTCAACCTTAGTTTAATAATTCCTGAATTAGGCAAATATGCCAACTTTATATTTTCGGGTAATGAATTTTCCCAATCAGCAATTTTTAATGACAAAGCAGATTCGGGATATCCATACACCTGAACTGTTTTATGCAGAAGCGCCGGAGTACGAAAATGTTTTTTTAATCGTGGAATTATCTCAAAACTCATAGCACGTTTCATTTCATAAGGCACACCCGGCATTGATACTATTATTTTCCCATCCTTTTCGAACCATGTAATGGGAGCAGTTCCAACCACATTTTGAATAACAATACAATTATCAGGAACCATTGCTTGCGCCTTGGTTAACTCGTTAATTATAAAATTGGGACGATTAATAAAAAGTTGTTCGATATTTTTTAGAACTGATTCATCAAAAACTAATCTGGAATTGAAATATCTACACAAAGTTTGCTTGGTAATATCATCGTTTGTTGGTCCTATTCCGCCAGTAAACAACACAATATCTGCGCGTTGCAATGCCATTTCGAGTGATTCGATAATATGTTGAGCATTATCATGTACAGAAGTTATTTGTGCAAGTTCAAAACCCTCTCGATTGAGTTCAGTAGCCATCCAAGCAGAATTTGTATCCACAATTTGTCCAATCAGAATTTCATCCCCAATTGTTATAATTTCGATTTTTACACGATTCATTTCAGTCATCAATTTATATGTTTTTAAAATTGGAAAGTGAGAAGTATTACAAAATCTATAATACTCGTTTTTTCAACTCATTATCAGCAATTTCAAGTTGTTCAAACCAATTATCTCCAAATTTTCTGATTAATGGTTCTTTCAAAAACTGATAAACCGGTACCTTTAATTTTCCTCCTAACTTTCGGGCACAATTACATACACTCCATCTGTGATAATTTACTGCTGTGTACTCGTCATATTTTTGCAACCGAACGGGATATAAATGGCAGGAAATTGGTTTATAAAAATCGGTTTTACCTTCTCTATATGCCTTTTCTATGGCACATTTGCACTGTCCGCTTGCATCAGTATAGGTAAATACACATTCTTCGCCATTCACAATCGAAGTAACTGGTTCACCATCATTATCTATATAAGAAACACCCTGTAAATTAATTACTTCTTTCGATTTTTCAGTCAAATCATCCCAAATTAATGGCAATAAACTTTCAATAATCGCCACTTCATCTACTTCAAGTGGAGCACCATCATCGCCTTCTATGCAGCATATACCTTTACAAGTTGCTAAATCACACACAAAATGTTCGTCTAACAAATCAAGGCTAATAATTGTATCATCTATTTGAAGCATCGTTTTAATCTTTATTTTTAGGAATTACAATAATAATTTATCAAGGTAGTCAATTAATTGGTTTACAGTATTTTTGATGGAGTTTCGTCATCATGACCTTTTAAAACTGGTAAACTTATATGATATTTAACCGCCAAAACCCTTGTTACTATTACCGATGAGGCAGATAGAATTTGGGTAACTATAGCCGAAGTATCTAATTGAAAACAAAATAAATAAACCAATCCTCCCACAACGCAAGCCAATGCATAAATATCTTTGCGAAAAATCAATGGCACTTCATTAATCAAAATATCGCGTATAATACCACCAGCTGAACCGGTAATCATACCCATCAAAATGGCTACCCAAAATGGGAATTCAGCCGCAAGACTCTTTTCAATACCCACAACAACAAATAATCCCAATCCAATGGCATCAAAAATGAAAAATGTATTTGTAAGTCGAATTAATTGCTTCCCAAATAATATTACAAAAAAAAGTGCCAACGCAGTTACAATAAGATAAGAAGGTTGCAACATCCAAAAAGGCGTAACGTTGAGTAATAAGTCACGAATAGTTCCACCTCCAATGGCAGTTACTAAACCTACTACATAAGCACCAAACCAATCGAAACGCTTGGCTGATGCTAATCGAATACCACTTATTGCAAAAGCAAATGTTCCGGCGTAATCAATAAGATGAATAAAGTTCATATTTCAATAAAATGAACAATAGTTACACAATAAAAAAGAAAGCGCATCAAATTAATCTTTGACACGCTCTTCTTAAATTCCAAAGAAATTTATTTTTTTGCTGGTGCAGCAGGTGTTTTTGCAGCTTCAGGTGTTTCGCCAAAGTTTGGAGCAACAACCCCAGGTTCAGCTTGTTTTGCATTTTGAATTTGCTCTTTGATTTCTGATTCATTTGTAGCAGTAGGCTCATTTGAACGAACAGCAACAGTTGCAACAGACATTACAACAACAAATATTACCAATCCCCAAGTTGCTTTTTCAAGAAAATCGGTGGTTTTGCGCACACCCATAATTTGGTTTGAAGAAGAAAAACCAGCAGCCAAACCGCCACCTTTTGAGTTTTGTACTAATACCAATAAGGTAAGTAGTATTGATGCAATAACAATTAAAATAGTGAGTAGAACGTACATAATTATATTTATTTTTTTGAGATTTCTATAACTTTTTCCAAAAAACGAATTTGGTCTGCAAAGTAAACACTTTTTTTCGGATTACTAAAATTTAATTGCCTCAAAATGACAATTGCGTCCGCATATTTCTTTTCTGCAATTAGTTTTTTTGCATTATCCTCCGAAATATCATTATCAATCATTGAAAAATAATCGTCAGAAACTGGCTTTAAATCTGTGGTTAAAATAGGAATATCGGGATTTTCTGTATTTTGAATTTGTCGCTTTATTGGTTTGCCTGGCAAATTCACGACCATTTCACGTGCCGATTTGAGTTTCTCAGCTAAATTTTTGAGTGATTGTTTTGAGTCACCTCCCGAAGATTCAACAATTTGCATCATATCAAAATAATCGCCTGCAGATTTTTCATTTTTTATGCGCCGATATGGTTCATTTGACAATTTCTTTTCTGGGTGAATATAATAATAAAACCAACGACGATTTTGATTGTAAATCGACATTTTTTTTAAATGACTCTCAAAATGTATACTATCGGCCATCTGTAGCGACTTTGAATATAAAATCTGAGATGCCGAAAAATAAGGATATTGCTCAACAATCCACTTTAAATCAGCTACATGATTAGCATTTACATTTTCGGGTTTTTTTACAAGATCTATGAATTCGTTCTGAGTCATGTGATTTATTCGATAATTACCAAATCAACTTTGAAATAATAAAATGAAAAAAGAACTCTACCATTTCGCAACAGTATCATTATAAATATTATCTGTAATTTCAGCCACCATAATTTTCATTAATTCATCTTGTACATCAGATAATAATCGGCTACTATCGAAAGTTTGGAAAGCGGTATAACTTTTTTCGAAATCATCTTCTGGATTTTTGTTATTTGAAAATCGAACTTTAATGGTCATAGTCAGCTTTGTTTCAGCCGAATACGAATCCGCACTAATTGCCATTGGAGTAAGTTGATAGCCAACAATTTCACCTTCCAGGTGCATATCACCACCCTTCTTCAACAATTGCAAACGAGTTTGTTTGGTGTAAGTATCACGTAAAGTTTCACTAAACTCTTGTGACAATGGAGGATAAATCAGTTCCGCGGTATTCGGAAAATCAGCAATCGACAAAGTTTTAGTTTTAGTATAATCTATTGATGAACCATTAAATTTATACGAAATTGTACAAGCTACAGTTGTCAAAAGAATGAAACAATAGATTAATATAAATATTATATTGCGCTGAAATAATTGTTGTATTTTATTCATAATCTACTCTTATTCAATTCCATATTCTTTAATCTTACGGTACAAAGTCCGTTCAGAAATTTCCAATTCATCAGCAGCAGCTTTTCGTTTTCCACGGTGTTTTTCCAAAGTACGTTTTATCATTTGACGTTCCATTTCTTCCAAAGTTAATGGTTTTTGATTTGCTTCGTCTTCATGATAAACTTCAGCATCTTGAAAACCTTCTATATCATCAACATCCTTAAATTGCTTGGTATCACGTATTATTTTATCAGCTTTAAAATCAGTTGAATTTTTTGGAGAGGTAATTATTGTATCAGTATTTCCAAGAAAAGTAGAAGTATATTGATCTTCTGATTGTTGACTTTCAGGGTGTTGGCCATTCATTATATCATGAACAAGTTTTTTCAAATCATTCATATCCTTTTTCATATCAAAAAGAACCGAATAAAGAATTTCGCGCTCACTATTAAATGATTTTTGTTCCCTACCTGAACTCGCAAATATTGCCGGTAAACGTTCAATATCATCTTTAGGCAAATATGAACGTAAAATAGTGGCAGTAATTTCCCGTTGTTGTTCTATTACAGAAATTTGCTCAGTAATATTTTTCAATTGTCTTACATTCCCATTCCAATAATAATTGGATAACAATGATTTAGCTTCATCTGTCAATTTAATGGCAGGCATTCGATATTTTTCGGCAAAATCAGAAGCAAATTTACGAAACAACAAGACTATATCTTCCTTACGATCTCTAAGCGCCGGAACAGCAATAGGAACAGTATTCAACCGATAAAACAAATCCTCTCTAAATCGACCTTCACGAGTTGCTTGAGCCATATTTAAATTAGTAGCTGCCACAACCCGGACATTTGTTTTCTGTGTTTTAGACGAACCAACTTTAATAAATTCACCAGCTTCCAATACTCGTAGCAATCGTACTTGAGTTGAAAGTGGCAATTCACCTACTTCATCCAAAAATATAGTTCCACCATCTGCAACTTCAAAATATCCTTTTCGGTCGGCCATAGCTCCAGTAAACGACCCTTTTTCATGACCAAATAACTCTGAGTCTATTGTTCCTTCGGGAATGGCACCACAGTTAACAGCTATATATGGTCCATGTTTCCTATGACTATAATGATGAATTATTTGCGGGAAATTCTCTTTTCCTACACCACTTTCACCTGTTATAAGCACCGAAAGATCGGTTGGTGAAACTTGTACTGCTATATCAATAGCCCTATTCAATAATTCGGAAGTACCAATAATTCCAAATCGTTGCTTTACTGCCTGAATTTCTGAAGGTTGCATAATATATAAAAATCTAAACTGTAATTATGGCATATAACGACTGACAAAATTAGTAATAAAATAATGATTTTGAACATCAAATTCAAAAAAAAAGAAGCAGAATTTCTTCTACTTCTTTTGATTTCGGAATATAATGATATTATTTCTTCCCTTTCAATGCCTTATCAATTCCGGCAATTGCATTTTTTGCCATTTCGTTGGTTGGTTCAATTGTCAAAATCTTATTCCAATAAGTATTCGACATTGTATAATCTTTTTGTAAGAAATAGTAATAACCTAAAAATCTGCTACATTCCATAATTACTGAATTGTAACGCGCATCGGCTTTTGATTCTACAAGAGATACTGTTTGCTCATAAAATGGTTTTGCCAATCCTTGAGTAGTTTCCGGGTCAAGTGCAAAATTAGTACGCGCACGCCAGAAATTACCTCTATAACCGGTTGGTTCAAGCGTAGCAACCTTTGAAAAAATTGTATCAGCTTTAATTAAAGCATCTTTCTTTACAATTGGATCGGTAGCGGCGTTATTGCCAAGACCATAATATAATTTTCCTAATGGCATCAAAACATCTGCATTTTTCTTATCTTCTCCCAACAAACCAAGATAAGTATTGTAAGTTGAAATAGAATTTACTACATCACCTTTCTCATTGTACATATCCGACATGTCTTTCCACAAATCAATTTTTGTTGAATCCATTTTCAACGCTTTTTCGTATTGTGGAATTGCCAAATCGTATTGTTTTGTTTCGCGCAAAGCCTGACCATAATAACGATAATCTAAATATGTTAAGTCGGGTTTATCAGATTTATTAAAAAACAAATCAGCTGATTTTATAGCATCATCATATTTTTTCAAATCTACATTGTTCCACATTGCCAATCTGTTAAATGCCGGGCTGCGTGGAGTTTTTTGAAGTCCAAGTGTAGCCACTTCCAACGATTTTGCAAAATCATTATTTAAAAACAAAGTCATTGCATATTTTGTCAAATCCTGAGCATTTGAGTTTCCTGATTGTAAATAGTTTTCGTAAAGTTGAGCTGCAGTTTTAAAGTCATTCGTAGCATAATAAATATCGGCTAATTCTCTGTCAACGAGCAAAAATGTAGGTTCTTTTTGTTTTAAAACTCCCAACTTTTCAATAGCCAAAGGTGTATTTACGTTTTTATAAGCACGAGCATATTTAATATAAGCCTCTTTACATGATTCATCAAATAAAATTGCAAGTTCATAATTTCCGCAAGCAGTTCCGGTATTACCTTTTGCAAGTTCAATATCACCTAATAATACAGAAACTTTGGCATATTTAGGTTTGATACTTTTTGCTTTGTCCTGATAAAAACTTGCTTTATCAATCAAACCATTTACCAAATAAGCATTTGCTGCTGCAATAAATAAATCTACATTTTTCTTGTTAGCCTTTTCTTTTAAGGTATTTACAATTGTTAGTTCGGCTTCTGCAGGACTTGATTTAATTTTCAACATAGCCAATCCAATTGTATTTAATGGATATAGTGGATTTGCCACCAGACCTTTATTAAAATAAAATGCAGCAGAATCTGATTTATTTTCTCCAAAATATATATTTCCGAGATAGAAACAACACTCAGCACGAGTAGCAGAATCAACAGCAATTTCTTCGATTAAAAGAGGTTTTGCGACTTGTGGAAAACCAGCATCATAATACGATATACCCTGACCACCTTTTGCTTCAAGTGTTGAAATGTTGAATACAAAAGTTAGTAAAAAAAGAAAAGAAAAGAAAAGAAAGTTACGTTTCATTGTAGCTTGAATTAATTAGAAATTTATTTATTGTTGGTCTTTTACATTTACAATGCGAACAGGTTGTGTAGCGGGAACCAAACCCGATTTTAATATTATTCGTTGTCCTCGATCTGATGATAAAAAGTTTGTCAAACCAGAAGGTAAAGCACCTCTGGGATCATTTAATATAGCAAATACATTTCGTGTTAATGGATAATTTCCATAAAAAAGATAGGCTTGAAATGGTTTGTAACTATTTTCAGTAGTAGCAATATCGTCTCTACTCACTGACATTACTCTGACTTCGCTTTTAAAAGATAGATTTGAAGTGTCTTTACTGTTTCCTAACCAATTAACACCGATAATTCCTATAGCATTAGGGGTTTTTGAGACAAAATCAATCACTTCAAGATTTGTTTTTTGTGCATATAATTCTTTTGATAATGGCTTTCCATTACAAATTGAATCAATTGCATAACGTACTGTACTTGAATTTGGATTATCAAAAACTACTTTAAACTTCCCAAGACCGGAATTAGGATAAACTTCATTCCAATTTTTTATCTCACCAGTAAGTATTTTTTTTATTTCGTCAACACAAATCAAAGAATCTTTGTTTTGATTATTGATAATCAGCGCAATACCATCAATAGCAATTTTATAACACCTTGGTGAAAATTTTCTGCTTTTTAATGAATTTTCTTCTATTAAAGATAGTGGACGAGTAACAATACTTAAACGTACACTATCTTTTAATAATTGGTTTATTGCATCAACTTCATTTGTGTAATTGGGAACAATTCCTGCATTCGGGAATTGAGCTTCAAAAACATCTAACTCTTCTTGAATAATGGGTTGAAAACTTTCATCTACAGTAATTCGGATAACACCCGAAGTGTAAGTATCAGTTTGCCCATCTTTACTTTTACTCTGACAAGAAAACAAAAACAATGCCAGAAGAAAATATAAGAGTTTGAAGGATTTCATTTTATTGTTGCAATTTATAAGTAATTGGTAACGTGTAATAAACCGGCACATTCACACCGTTTTGTTTACCCGGAATCCAATTCTGTAGCATTTTCACTACACGAACAGCTTCTTTATCACAAGAAGGATCAAGAGATCTTAATACTTCGACATTTGAAATCTTTCCTGTTTTAGAAACAACGAAACGAACGATAACTTTACCTTCAATTCCATTTTCTTGTGCAATAACAGGATATTTCAGGTTAACTGAAATAAACTTCAAAAGTTCTGATTCACCACCCGGATATACTGGCATTTGTTCAATTACAGTATAAGGTTTTTCTTCAACCTCTTGAGTAACTGCTTCTTTAACATCTGCAATATCTTTACCATTTGCTTCATCATTACCTTTCACATCTGCAAGTGAAATGGCAACATTGGCATTAGTAAGCTCATCTTGAGTCTTCATTTGTTCTTCATCTTTTACTTCTTCATCTTTAGCGATAACAGGAGCAACAAATTTAATAGAACTTTTCAAAGCAGGTGGTGGCTCAACAGGCTCCACTTTTTTAATATCGTTTTTTACTTCCGCTTTTTCTAATGAAGACATTTTCATAACCTCCACATTTACTTCTTTTTGTTTTGATTTTGCCATTTCAATAAGCTTAGGAATACTAAAGCCCACTAAAGCAATAATCGTAACAATAAGCATTGCCCGGTTATGTCGTTTGTCTGATTCCCCACGTAGTTGATAAGCACCGTATTCCTTGTTTTTACCCTGAAATACCAGCTCACGCCACTCAAAGGAAGTTAAATCTATTTTAGCCATTTTAATTTCTATTTATAAGGCGTTTAACTATTTCCAAATTTTGCTGCATGCGCTCCTTTGGTTTCTCTATTCTTCATCAAGAAAAATTCAGCCGGCGTAATTTTATCAATCACATACTTTCCGATATTGCATATTTGCATTTCGTCGAGTGCATCTATCAGGTTCTTGTAAGTTGCCTTATCTGATGCTTTGATAATTACTACTGGTGTATTTTTTCCACCTTTAATTTCAGATGCTTGCTTGGTAAACTGTTCCTGGGTGATTTTAAGTTCCAGTTTTTTCTTCTTTAAATCATTGATTTTCAAGACAGCTTCTTGATTACGTTTCATAAGTAACGAACGAATACCATCAGCTTTGTAAGAGCTTAGTTTTAAGGAATTATAATCCTTATAATCTGGTTGTCCGGTATAATAGAATATTGAATCACCACCAGAAAGAACCAAAGTAATAGCTTGTGAGGCTTTTACCTTTTCACGGTCTTCAGCAGTAATTTTCTGATCGTTACTTGGCATATTAATTTCCATCGTTTGAGGTTTGCTCAACGAAGTACACAGCATGAAGAAGGTTATCAGCAACATATTCATATCCACCATGGGAGTAAAATCCACATGAACACTTATTTTTTTCTGTTTACTGCCGCCTTTTTTCTTCTTTCCGCCGCCGTCATTGGTTTGTAATTCAGCCATATTATTTTTTAATATTATTTATTAGCAGATTCAACCTTTAAGGATGTAATTAAATTATATCTGTTTTCTCTTAAATCCTGAAGAGAAGTCATTACATCTTTAATTACTTTATAAGGCGTTTTTGAGTCAGCTTTGATAGCAATTCTTAAGTCCTGATTTGTTGCACGAGCAGCTTTTATCCAAACTTTAAATTGATTATCAGTACTGTCTGTTGGAATTCCATAATCTTTCAGAATTTCATCTTCCTTCTCAGCCGGTAAAGCTAAAAAAGCTTTCATGCTTTTCATGGGAACTCCAAAGGTTTTTTGTATCTTAAACTTCTGAATTTCTTCAGGAGTAAAAGCAACACCGAATTCTCCACCTACTGTGGTCAAGGTATTTATCATATCGGTTTGTTTATCCAAACTTAAAAACACCTTTCCTGTCGGATCAATCAATATCTGTAAAATATTGGTTTCTGGTATTTTAATTTCAGATACTGATGCGGGTGTTGATACCTCAACCGGCTCCTTTTTCACGAACGTTGACGTTAACATGAAGAAAGTGAGCAGAAGTACAGTAACATCACTCATCGCGGTCATATCGATAAGAGTACTCTTCCTTGCTACTTTTGCTTTAGACATAGCATTTTATATTTTTAGAGGAATGATTACTTGTGAGATGCAGCAAATGTTTGAACGATTGAGAAACCTACTTCATCAATACAGTAAGTAATAGCATCAATTTTGCTTGTAAAATAGTTATAAGAAATTACTGCCAAAGCACCTGTTGCGATACCAAACGCAGTGTTAATCAAAGCTTCTGAAATACCAGCCGATAAAGCGATAGAGTCAGTTCCACCAGCACCTGCCAACGAAGCAAATGACTTGATCATACCAATTACAGTTCCTAACAGCCCCATCAAAGTACCTAAAGTAACAATAGTTGCAATAATTGGAAGATTTTGGCTTAACATTGGAAGTTCCAATGCTGTAGCTTCTTCTACTTCTTTTTGGATAGCCAGAATTTGTTGTTCTTTCGATAATGTTTTGTCTTCTTCAACTTCTGCATATTTAATTAAAGTTGAACCAACAACATTAGCAACAGATCCTTTTTGTTTTTCGCACATTGCAGCAGCAGCTTTAATGTCGCCTTTCGACAAAGATACTTTTACTTCGTGTACAAATTTTACTAATTTTCCTGTTCCTTGTGCAGATTTGATAGCAAAAAAACGTTCAACACTTAATGCAATAACTGTAAGTAATAATGTTTGGATAATTGGTACAATTATACCTCCTTTATAGATAAGACCCATAAAGTTACCATCAAGTGGGTGGTTATTAGGATCACCATTCATAAAGTTATCAGGATTTCCTAATACAAATTTGTAAATAAGTACAGCAAGTACAAAACATGCTAACATAACAAGTCCTGAAGACTTAATTCCAGTGAATTGTTTTTTTGTTTTTGGTTGTTTTTGTTTGTTTTCCATAACGCATTTTTTTTTAGAATATTATTTGTTTTGTTTGATTATTTATTTTGGTTTTTATATTTACAGTTTTGTATTTTGCTATTAAATTTTTTAAGATAATTATTGAAATGAATAGAATTGATGGTTTACTCAAAACGAAGACAAAAGTAATAACAAAATTAATAACGTAGCTAGTTTTTACAAATTTTAATTTGATATTTTTTTTAATTAGCTATAAATTAGGAACAAAATAAGATTAATTGATTAAAGTTTTATACAAATTCAACGAAAAAGTTATAAATATGTTGTTTAATCTGGAATAATTATTTGAAAAAATTCAACTTTTTTATTCTTTGTACCTGACTGCCACTGACAAGTTTTCAATCAAATCATAAAAACTATTTTTCTTTCGGAATGCAATTCCTAATAGTACAGATGTTGGGATTGCAAATCACAACGACGAATCCCAGCATTTTGCAAGTAATATATGATTATATATACTTTGGGTCTTGTTTAATCCTTATTGTTTTTACTCTTTTTTCTTTTTCGGTATTTAATCCAAAAATAAATAAGTAGTGAAAATAGAATTAAAATTGCCCAGTTCGATAATATAAACAAGATGAAATCAACTAAGCCATACCATCCTTTTGATATTGATTGTTTCAGCTTCTCAAAGAAATTCCCCCTATTTTCAGGGCTGTATTTGAAATCTTTTTTTTGCGAAATATTTAATTCGAGAGTGCTGTAATTCACTAAGTCATTTAGGTATTTCAGTCTTCCGGTAGTACTTTCTATTTCTTCCTCAAGACCTCGAATCTTTTCTTGAATGTCAAGTATTTCTTTAATACTTTTTGCACTTTTAAGTATTTCCTGATACTTTGCAAGGTATTTTTGTTTATTTGTTAGTCTGGTTTCCAGGTCAATAAACTCTTCGGTAACATCTCTGGCGTCAATTTCTTTGTATGAAACTTCACCTTCTCCTTGTTCAATTTTATTAATAAGGATTTCGAGGTTATTAGCTGGAACTCTGATTTTCAAATCGTATTCAGTTGAATAATCGTTGTTGCTCAAACTTTCTTTGTCGTAATAACCACCTAACTTTTTAACCAAAGTATCAACATTTATCTTTGAATCTTTGAGGTTACTCACCTTAATTCCTAACCTGCCATCTTTGATAATCTTTTTCTTAATTACATCCGTTTTCTCTACTTTTTCTAAATTCTGGGATGTTTCACTCTTTTCAAGTGCCGACAAGGCAGTAACTTCACATGCTAATGATGATTCTGCTGATTTTGGAGCACAAGAAACCGTAAGTAACACGATAAAAATCAGTCTAATTAATTGTTTCATATTTGTTTGTATTAAATTGTTTCAATATTTC
>JBMOHG010000002.1:0-30867 GCA_049317965.1 Paludibacter sp. | reverse complement strand
TAATGACAGATTTTAGTTGTGTTTTCATAATGTTTTGTAATTATCGCTTTTATATCTAATTAAAACATTCAATTCATCAATAAGTTGAGCAAAACGAAAAAATAATGTACTTTTGTGCTTCGTTTTAATAAATGAACTCGAATTTTGCAAATTTGAGACTTTCAAACATAAAATACTTTATAAATGGTACTCAATTTTATTTGGATTGCTTTTATTGTTATCGCTTTTATTGTAGCAATGGTACAATTGATTTTTTTTGGTAATCCACAAGTTTTCTCCGATGTAATAAATTCAACATTTACTTCAGCAAAATCCGGTTTTGAAATATCATTGGGTCTTACAGGTGTACTTTCACTTTGGTTGGGTATTATGAAAATTGGAGAAAACGGAGGTGTACTAAAGACTTTTTCAAGATTAGTAGCACCATTTTTTTGCAAAATATTCCCAGAAGTACCTAAAGATCACCCTGCTATGGGAAGTATGTTTATGAACATCTCTGCTAATATGTTAGGTTTGGATAATGCTGCCACACCAATGGGATTGAAAGCAATGGGCGAATTGCAAGAAGTAAATACAAAAAAAGATACTGCTTCCAATCCAATGATAATGTTTTTGGTATTAAATACTGCCGGTATGACATTAATTCCCATCAGCGTAATGGTCTATCGGGCACAACTTGGCGCTGTAAATCCTGCCGATGTATTTCTACCAATTGTATTGGCTACTTATTTTGCAGCATTAACTGGATTGATAAGTGTATCTATTTATCAAAAAATCAATTTGTTCGACAAAACGATAATGGGTACATTGCTTGGACTTACCTCAATAATTGCCGGATTAATTTATTTTCTAAGCGGTTTACCCAAAGAACAAATTGCTCAATATTCAAGCTTTGCTGCCAGCTTTATTCTTTTTACCATCATCATTTCATTCGTGGTTATGGCTGCCATTCGAAAAATAAATGTTTATGATTCATTTATCGAAGGTGCGAAAGAAGGTTTTAAAGTGGCAATTGGGATTGTGCCCTATCTTATAGCAATATTAGTGGCAATTGGTATGTTCAGAGCCTCGGGGGCAATGACTATGTTAACTGTTAGTATTGCATGGTTAGTGGGTTTAACCGGGTTAAATACTGATTTTGTGGGTGCATTACCAACTGCTCTTATGAAACCATTGAGTGGCAGTGGAGCACGTGGCATGATGGTGGATGCAATGACGCTTAACGGAGCCGATTCTTTTGTAGGAAGGCTTTCGAGCATTATTCAAGGTTCAACTGACACAACGTTCTATATATTAGCTGTTTACTTTGGCTCTGTGGGAATTAAAAACACACGATATGCAGTAATTTGTGGTTTATTAGCTGATTTTGCAGGAATAACTGCTGCTATTTTATTGGGATATTTGTTCTTTCATTAATTCAATATATTCTTAATCAATTGGTACTTAATTTTCTTTCAAGATAAATCAAAAAACTCACTTTATGATTCAATATATCGCTGAAAATATTGAAATTCCTTACTTTGACAAACAAATTATAAACCGTTGGATTACAGACACTGCCGCTGAATACAAAAAAAAAATTGGTAAAGTTGCCTATATTTTTTGTAATGATGAACGTATTCTTGAGGTAAATAAGCAGTTTTTGAACCATGATTATTACACCGATATTATTACCTTCGATTATAGCGATGGTCGTATTATTTCGGGTGATATTTTTATTAGTATTGATACTATAAAATCGAATGCAAAAGAATTTAATGAAAGCTTAGATGCTGAATTGCAACGAATTATGATTCATGGAATTTTACATCTTTGCGGACAGGATGATAAAACAGTTGAACTACGAAAGGAAATGACACAAAAAGAAAATCGGGCTATTCACAATTTGAATTTATATTCTCTTTAAGCTTATTTATCATACACTTATTGGATTTTACTACTAACTCACTAATTTTCCAATAATATGTTAAATATAACCCTCAAATGAACCGCAATTTCTCAATATTGCAAGATTATCACTACTTTTGTTGCAAGATTTTCTTTCAACCAATAAAATTAAAACGGAAAAAACACGTTCATAAACTAATTGATTAATTTCATTGACAAGCTATGAATTTAAAACTAATTAGATTATTCTTAATAAGTGTTTCTTCCGTAATTTGTATGCAAGTATCGGCACAAGAAAATTATCAGGCCGAAATAGGTGTATTGGCTGGTGGTTCTTATTATTTAGGAGATGTAAATAATTTGTTGTTTTATAATATGCAACCAAGTTATGGTGTTCTTTTTCGCTATCGTTACAATCAACGTGTAGCAATTAGAGCCGAAATGAGTATTAGCAATATTGGGGACATCAATTATAATTATTCAAATTCTATCAATTCTGCAGATTTTTGTGCTGAATTTAATTTCTTTGATTTAGAAAGGAATGAAAATAGAATGTATAGCAAAATATTTTCGCCATATATATTTGCAGGTGTGGGTTTTATGACTGATTTGTATGACAAACAAAATCTAGATAGTATACCGTTAAGTATTCCGTTTGGATTAGGATTAAAAGTGAAAATTTCAAATCGTTGGAATGTTAACCTACAGTGGTCGAATAGAATATTATTAAATTCCGATTATATGGAAAATAATCCGGGTTGGAATAATAAGAGTGGAATTAACGGAACAAACATATTTAATAACGATTTACTTTCAACTTTGACATTGGGCATAAGTTTCGACTTTTGGAAAAAACAATGCGAATGTAAAATGTATCAATACTAAAAAGCTAAAAAAGCATATCCAATATTTAACATGTCTTCATTAATTGATAAAATTGACAAAACAAACTTACCAATTCACATTGCCATAATAATGGATGGAAATGGACGTTGGGCTAAAGAACGGGGATTTGATCGTATTTTTGGACACCAACATGGAGTTACTTCAGTTAGAGAAATAACAGAAGCAGCAGCTGAAATTGGAATTAAATACCTTACTTTGTACGCCTTTTCAACAGAAAACTGGAGTAGACCACAAGCAGAAGTAGATGCGTTGATGGAATTACTGATTGATACAATTGAAAAAGAAACACCTACTTTAAATAAAAATAATGTTCGATTAATGGCCATTGGCGATTTAAGTCGATTGCCTGATAGTGCTGCTGAAAAATTACAACGTAGTATCAATCAGACAAGTAATAATTCTGGTTTGGCGTTGGTTTTAGCATTAAGCTATTCGTCTCGTTGGGAAATTACGAATGCATTAAAAAATATTTGCAAAGAAGTTCAGGATGGAAAATATTCAAGTGATGATATTAACAACGAATTAATCAGCAAACATCTGACTACAAACACAATACCCGATCCGGATTTATTGATACGAACCAGTGGAGAAGAACGGATTAGCAATTTTCTGCTATGGCAAATTGCATATACCGAACTATATTTCACCGAAACTCACTGGCCGGCGTTCAGAAAAGAAAATTTTTACGAAGCAATTTGTAATTATCAACAGAGAGAACGACGTTTTGGAAAATAAATAAAAATGCCTCTCTTTAAAAGTTAATAATTCTACTTTAAATACTTGGCAATTTACATTAACAATTGACATTTAAGACATTAAGCCATAATTATGCAAGCAAAAACGCTTTTTCCCTTTTTACTGCTATTCATTTTCAGCCAATTTATTTTAGCACAAACTCCTTTAGATAAAGATTCATCAAATTCACCAATTATTGAATATTCAAATTCTGCTCCAAAATACGAAATAGCTGAAATTAAGGTTACCGGAGCAGATAATTATGAAGATTTTGTTCTTATTGGATTTTCAGGACTTGCTGTTGGCGATATTATTAATATTCCTGGTGATGCCATTACAAGTGCAGTTAAACGTTTTTGGAAACAAGGACTTTTTTCAGATGTTAAGATATTGGCGACCAAAATAAAAGACGGAAAAGTTTGGTTAACCATTGATTTAAAACAACGTCCACGTATTTCGGAAATTAATTATGTTGGTCTAAAAAAGTCTGAGATTGAAGATCTTGACTTAAAAGTTGGTCTGGTAAAAGGCAATCAAATCACTCCCAATATTTCCGATAGAGCAAAAAAAGTAATTGAAAAATATCTTGAAGAAAAAGGATTTTTAAATGTACTTGTAAATGTTTACCAAAAAAATGATCCTAATAAAGCCGGACATGTAATTGTAGACATAACTGTGGACAAGAAACTTAAAACTAAGATACATCAACTTGTCTTTACAGGAAACAAAGCCCTTACACACAATCAGATAAATAAGGTAATGAAAAAAACCAATGATAATAATTGGCGTAACTTTTTCCGTACCAAAAAATTTGTGAAAGAAGAATACGAAAAAGACAAAGTGGCTTTAATAGATAAATACAACGAAATTGGTTATCGTGACGCCTTTATTGTAACTGATAGCGTAAAAGCTTTTGACGACAAAAGCGTGATCGTGTATATGACAATAGATGAAGGGAAAAAGTACTATTTCCGCAACATAAAATGGATTGGAAACACAATTTATCCTTATGATTATCTCGATGGTATACTTGCTATTAAGAAAGGCGACATTTACAATCATAAACATTTGATGGAAAGATTAGAAACCGATGAAAATGATGCAGTAAGTAAACTTTACAAAGACCGTGGTTATTTGTTTTTCCAGATTGATCCGGTTGAAGTAAAGGTAGATAATGATTCTATCGATTTTGAAATGCGACTTTACGAGGGAAAACCCGCTACAATAAATGAGATTGGCATAAAAGGAAATTCAAGGGTTTACGAACATGTTGTACGTCGGGAATTACGTACTAAACCCGGACAATTATACAGTCAGGAAGCTTTGATGCGTTCATTGCGTGAATTGGCACAAATGGGACATTTCGACCCTGAAAAACTAACGCCCGACATACAACCAAATCCTGAAAATGGAACCGTTGACATCAATTACCAACTCGAAACAAAAGGTAGCGATCAGGTTGAATTTTCAGCAGGATGGGGTTCTACCGGTATTGTTGGAAGTATTGGATTGAAATTCAGTAACTTTGCAATTCAGAATCTTTTCAGACCTGAAACGTATCGCATTGTACCACAGGGCGAAGGACAGACCTTCACGTTGAATGCACGCACCAATGGTCAATCGTATTCTTCTGTAAGTATGTCGTTTCTGGAACCATGGTTAGGTGGAAAACGACCAAATTCACTCTCTACATCTATTTATTATTCATCACAATCGATGGTAAGTGATCGCTATTCGAGCTATAATAGCAGCTATCTGAATTCAATGTATAATGGCTATGGTAGCGGTTATGGAAGTAGTTATGGAAGTAGTTATGGGGGATATGGCGGCTATGGAAACAGTGGTTCGAGCAGTTTATATCAAAGTGAAATGGATCCCGAAAAATATATGCGTACAATTGGAGCGTCAATAGGCTATGGTAAACGTCTTAACTGGCCGGATGATTATTTTGTATTTCAGGGAGAATTATCTTATCAATTATTCATGTTAAAAAAATGGTATTATTTACCTCCACTTACTGAAGGTAGTTACCATAATTTCAGTGTAAATCTTACGCTCAGCCGTAGTTCTATCGATAATCCAATTTATACGCGTAGTGGTTCAGCTTTCTCATTGGGATTAAAAATTACACCACCCTATTCAGCACTAAACGGAAAAAATTATGCTGATCCTAAAATGACTAATGCCGAAAGATATAAATTTATTGAATATCATAAATGGACATTTAGCGGAAAGACATTTACACCAATTTCAGCCGACAGTAAATTGGTATTAATGGGTAGAGCAATGTTCTCATATCTTGGGCATTACAATGAAAATGCACGATCGCCTTACGAAACTTTTATCATGGGTGGTGATGGTATGTCGAGCTATACAAGCTATGGAACTGATTATATAGCCATGCGTGGTTATACAAGTGGTTCGATTACACCAACAGACCCAAAAATTGGTTCTCCTATGGGTTATTTGTATAACAAATTTACAATGGAATTGCGTTATCCATTATCTTTAGAACAGTCCGCAACAATTTATGCCTTAACATTTGTAGAGGCTGGTAATTGTTTCAACTCTATAAAGGATTATAATCCTTTTGATTTGAAACGAACTGCCGGAGTTGGTGTTCGTATCTTCTTGCCAATGTTTGGTATGATGGGAATTGACTGGGGATATGGATTCGACAAAGATACCACAGGAAAAACAAGCGGAAGTCAATTTCACTTTGTGCTAGGTCAGGAATTGTAAAGTCCACACTCTTGGAAATTACAGTACATATTAGTGTAAAGTTAATGTGAAAATTTGAAAATGAATCAATGATTTATGATTATTTAAATACGCCAATATTGTCCTAACATAACATTAGGTGTAATAAAGTGATGTTTTTGATCTAAAAAGACATTATAAAAATTTGGCAAAGAATTTGTATTGGAAACTTTCATTAAAAAAAAGTATAACCATAAAATGAAAAAAGATATGAAAAAACTAATAATGACACTGTGTTTATTGGCAGGAATTACTTTTGCCGGAAATGCACAAAAGTTTGCAATGGTAGATATGGAGTATATTATGAAGAATATTCCGTCGTACGAAACTGCAAATGAACAATTGAATCAGGTTTCCAAAAAATGGCAATCAGAAGTGGAAGCACAAATGCAGGAAGTTCAGAAAATGTACAAAAATTACCAAACTGAACTGGTATTTCTATCGGAAGATATGAAAGTGAAACGTGAAGAAGAAATTGTAAGCAAAGAAAAAGCCGTTCAGGAATTGAAACGTGGATACTTTGGTGCTGAAGGAGAATTATTCAAAAAACGTCAGAGTTTGATGAAACCTATTCAAGACGAAGTTTATACCGCAGTTCAAGAAATCAGTAAAGAAAAAGATTATGATTTGATTTTTGATAAAAGTTCGTCAATGAATGTAATTTTCACTTCTCCTAAATTAGATATTAGTGATACAGTACTTCAAAAGTTGGGCTATTCAAAATAATTTTATACTTTTGCATTCCATTTTTAAAACAAATATAAATTCTAAAAATAAAATAACATGTTAAAGAAAATTGCTATTGTATTGCTTTGTGCATTACCAATTAGTTTGATGGCCGAAGAAGTGAAACTTGGTCATGTAAATTCACAAGAGATTCTAACCATTATGCCTGAAAGAGCCGAGATTGAAAAGAAAATCAGCGCGTTGCAAGGACAATGGGAAAATGAACTCGTAAAAATGCGTGAAGAATATAACGCAAAAATCAAAGAATATCAGGAAAAACAAGCCACAATGCCTGAAAGTATCAAAACTGCCCGTCAGGCCGAAATAGTTGAAATTGAACAACGTATCACAACTTTCAACCAAACTGCAAGTGCTGATTTACAAAAGAAACAACAAGAATTATTTACACCTGTAGTTGATAAAGTAAAAAAAGCAATCAATGATGTTGGTACCGAAAACAATTATCTTTATATTTTCGATTTAAGTTCACAAGGTATAATTTACCAATCTCCAAAATCGAATGATGTAACCGGACTTGTAAAGAAAAAACTTGGATTGAAATAACAGATTTCTATCACATATAAAAATAGCCTTTGAAAATAAAATTTCAAAGGCTATTTTCGTTTAAAGTGCAAAAATGCATCCTTAGGATAAAAGAAAAACATTCGAGGACCAGAGAATCGCATTACTTCTCGAATTCTTTCCCTCATATCATTATTGTAACAATGCACTTTACAATCCTTACATGCTCCTTTCTCATCGCCAAAAGGGCATTTTTCCAAGCGTTCAGTTGCATAAGTTTTCAAGGCCTCACAATCAATACACAATGTTTCACCTTTATGCTTTTTTCGGCAATAAAGACTAATCATGTGATCCACAATTATTTTTTCGTATTGTATTTGGTTCATTTAATCATTTTAAATTAAATTATGCTTCACTTAATTTAGCTTTCATAACTCACAAACAACATTTGAATGCGATTGTTCTTTTCGTATATAACATGACCAATGTTGTAATTTTATCATGATATAATTACGTCGGATGTTAGAAATGGAGTTTTATATTAAGTCCCAAAACAAATAAAACTTCAAAACCTAACAAAAAAAAGAGACCAATAATAGTCTCTCTTTCAATTATTTGTATTAATAATTACTTCTTCAATTTAAGCAATCTTTCTAGCTTGGCTTTAAAGCTAGTGTTTTCCATAAAGCCTGTAAAGTTTTCGGCACCGGGGCCAAAGGCGAAAACTGGAACAGGTACGCCTGAATGAACTTTAGTAGAAAATGAAGTTTTTAAATCGGTTTTCCCCATTTTACCATCCAATATCGTTAAACCGCCAGTTTCGTGGTCGGCCGTGATAATTACCAGTGTATTACCCACTTTTTTTGCATAATCGAGCACTTTACCCACTGTTTCATCAAAATCAAGCATTTCCTTTATTTCTTGTCCGGCATTGTTATCATGACAGGCCCAATCGATTTGTGAACCTTCTATCATCAGAAAAAAACCTTTGGAGTTATGCTCCAAAATATCAATAGCAGCAACAGTGGCATCGGGTAGCATGGTACCTCGTTCGGGCATAGCGGGATTATGACCATCGTATAGCAATCCGGCTAATTTACCGGTTTTAATGGCTTTTACTTCATCTAAATTATAGGCTATTTGGTAGTTTTTGGCTTTTAGTTCGTCGGTCAGATTTCTACCATCAGTACGTTGTTCAAAATTTTTACGACCACCACCAATAAACACGTCAATATCAGTTTTCAAATAATCAGCAGCTATTTCGTCATACATATCACGATCAATTTGATGGGCAATGTATGAGGCTGGAGTGGCGTGAGTAACATTACAAGCCACTACTATTCCAGTTGATAAGTTATTTTTTTCCGAAAGTTCAAGAATGGACTCAGCTGCAACCGAGTCGGGAGTCATGCCAATCATTCCATTTTTGGTCTTAACACCACATGCCAAAGCTGTGCCACCAGCACCAGAATCTGTTGTGAAATGACTTGAAGAGTAGGTTTTAGAAAAACCAGTGTAAGTGCAACGCTCTAATGCTAATTGATTGCCATTGGCCACCATGCCAGCATAAACCTGTGCCAGTCCCATACCATCACCAATCATGAAAATTACATTTTTGGGCGTTTTTTCGGCTCTGATTGTTTGAACTGTGAAGAAAAATATTGAGATTGTTAAACTGAATATAAAAGTCTTTTTCATCGAAGTTTATTTTTTAAAATTACTGTTTTAAATTGAAAGTGCATTAGAAATTCCATTCAATTCCTTACGCACGAGCTTTAAACGTTCAACCACCTCCTGTTGTTTAGCCACTGTATCTTTTTTTTGTCCTAACTTGCGTTTTGCGCCATCTAATGTCAACTTTTGATCATTAACAAGAAATTTGATTTGTTTAATTATCTGAATGTCCTCAGGAGAATAAAAGCGTGATCCTTTTTCATTTCGTTTGGGTTTCAATTGTTTAAATTCACTTTCCCAAAAACGTAAGTTGGATTGATTTACACCAAGCAAAGTGGCAACTTCAGAAATAGAATAGAAAAGTTTTTCCATAATTTTTCAAATTTTAAACCAATATAATACTGTTCAAAACTACTTAACAATTTTCAATCGTTGACCAACTTTAATTGTTGTACCACGTAAATGATTCATTTTCTTTAGTTTGGAAACAGAAACGCCATACTTGGCAGCGATATAACCTAAATTCTGACCTTTCTTTACTTTGTGATAAGTAACTCTTCCCGATCCACCCGGCGATATTGGTGCTGGTGTTTGAACAATTTCAATATCACTTCTACGTGTATTCACTAATTCATCTGCTTTGTATGCAAGCACTTCCTGATACTTTTCAATAAAAGAATTGGCCGAATTTAATGGTAAACACAAAGCATAAGGTTTAATATTCCCCGGAATAATGTCCTTACGATATTGAGCATTCAAAAGACGAATCTCTTCAATTGGTAAATTAAGAACAGCAGCAACTTGTTCTAAGTGAATACGTTGACTTACCATCACCGTATCAGTTAATGCCGGCATATTGACTGTTACAGCACAAATATTATGTTCTTTGGCATAATGAAATGCATAATTTGCAGCAATAAAAATGGGCACATAACTTCTGGTTTCTCTTGGTAAAAATGGATAAATTGCCCAATAGTCTCTTTTTCCGCCAGCCCTTCTGATTGCTTTATTCACATTACCAGGACCACAATTATAGGCTGCAATTACCAAATGCCAATCTCCATATATTGAATATAAATCCTTCATAAAATGAGCTGCAGCGTTCGTTGCTTTAACAGCAGAAAGGCGTTCGTCAACCAGACTATTTATTTCTAATCCATACATTCTTCCGGTAGCAATCATAAATTGCCATAAACCAGCTGCTCCCATACGTGAAACTACTGTTGTATTAAGTGCCGACTCAATAATTGGAAGATATTTTAACTCAAGTGGTAAATTATTAGCTCCTAAAACCTGTTCAAAAATTGGGAAATAATAATCACTCATCCCCATCATATATTCCACCTGACGACGTTTTTTTATCGTGTACAAGTCTATAAATGAACGAACTGTAGAATTATAAGGCATTTCCATCAAACAGGGCATTTGAGACAAGCGAAGTCTACAAACCGAATCAGAAATCAATGGTGGTATTTCACTTGTCAGGCAATTTGAAACTCCAGCTCGTTGAACAACCCAAGAATGAAGCATATAATCAAGTGTATTATCAAATTCATCAGGTACAGTTAAAGTAGTATCCATTTCTACATTCTCATCTTTTGAGTCATCCACTATTTGGTCAACACCTTGAGAATAAGAAGTTATACTATTCATTGCACAAAATAAACCGATAAAAAACAGGGTTTTAAAATTCATCACTAATATATTTTTTGTCATTTATTACTATTTTAAATTAAAGCTACATTGAAGAGCCAGCGTGTTGGGAAATCCCATACGATTTTCTATCAAAGTAGGTTGCAGATGCATAGTCAAATCCGGACTAATGTCGAAATCGTATAATTGTGCATCTACGTAAGCATCAACCATTGTTATTGCATAATACCCAATGGTAGCAATAATACTTAAATCGCGATAACGGCGATAAAAATCTTGTTTTGTTTTCAAGGTACTGGTGTAAGTACCTATACCACCAATTCCGGGACTATTAATTGTATATCCTTTTGGAATAATTTCTAAAAAAGTATTTGTTGTTGGATCAGAATCAATTATATCACGATATGCCGTTTTATAGGTCTGATACTTACCGGTATTCCATGAGATGGCATAAACACATCCCAAAAAACCACCATACACCAATGGTAATTTCCAATATTTTCTGTTTAAAATCTGACCATAACCCGGAATAATCGCAGCCATCCAAACTACTTTCATAGGATCGGGCTTAAAAGTATTTTCCTTGGTTGAGTCAGTTTCCATTTTTTTTTGTACACCAACAATTAACCTTGGTTGACCTTGTGAAATTGTATCAGATAATAATCGTTTTTTATCAGATGGTTCTTGAGCCTGAACACCATACGATATTAGGAAAACCAAAATTGCAACTATATTTGAGCGTCTTTTCACAAAAAAACCAAATTAAATTTTATCGAACAACTCCATTATTCGAGCCAAGTCAACATCATTTGAAAACGGAATGGTAATTTTTCCTTTTCCATCCGGATTACACAAAAATTGAACTTTTGTTCCGAAAACTTTACTTAATTGTGTTTTTAAATCGTCAAATTCTTTTAATGTTTTAACCGGATTATCTGTAGTTTTAATTTTCGAATCAAAACTACCAGTTTCTAAATAAAACCTAACTACTTCTTCAACTTTTCGAACTGTATAATCATTTTTTATTATCAATTCATATAAATGCAATTGAGCTGCCGGGTCAGTAATTCCTAATATGGCACGCGCATGACCCATATCAATCTTTTTATCTTTAATGCCCATTTGTATTTCAGCCGGAAGTCGCAGCAACCGTAAATAGTTGGCAATAGTAGCACGTTTTTTCCCAACTCGATCACTTAACCGCTCCTGTGTAAGCTTATATTCTTCCATCAAACGATAAAAGGTCAAAGCAATTTCGATGGCATTCAAGTCTTCACGTTGAATATTCTCAATCAGTGCCATTTCCATTACCTGCTCATCTGCAGCTGTTTTCACATAAGCAGGAATCGATTTAAGCCCTACTAACTTGGAGGCTCTAAACCTACGTTCACCGGCGATAATCAAGTATGAACCATCATCGTTTTTTCGTAATGTAATAGGAGAAATAACACCTAACTCACGAATAGATGTTGCCAATTCTGTCAATGCATCTTCGTCAAAATAACTGCGGGGTTGATTGGGATTTGCAAAAATCAAATCCATTGCCACTTCATTTATTGATGAAGAACCTCCGGTACTAATATGCTCTGTGTCAATTAATGCACCTAAACCTCTTCCTAAACCTGTTATACTTTTTGACATAATTAAATCATTTTCCAGTTCATCATTTATTATCGATCAACCACTTATTTATTCTTTGCTATCAATTCTTTGGCTAAATCCATATAATTGGATGATCCTTTTGATTCGGGATCGTACAAAAGTACCGGTTTACCATGACTAGGTGCTTCGCTCAAACGAACATTACGGGTAATAACGGCTTCGAAAACCATTCCTTGAAAATGCTTTTTAACTTCGGCATACACTTGATTCGCCAGTCGCAAGCGATTATCATACATGGTAAGTAAAAACCCCTCTATTTCTAATACAGTATTTAACTTACTCTTGATTATTTTAATAGTATTCAATAGTTTGCTAATACCTTCGAGCGCAAAATACTCACATTGAACCGGAATAATAACCGAATCGGCAGCTGTAAGCGCATTCACTGTTATTAATCCCAACGAAGGTGAGCAATCAATTAAAAGATAATCGTAGTCTGATTTCAATGGAGTTAATACGTTTTGCATCACTCGTTCACGATTATCCATGTTCAGCATTTCAATTTCTGCTCCGACCAAATCGATATGCGACGGCAAAACAAATAAATTTTCTACCGCTGTAGGATGAATGGCTTGTACAGGTGGCACACCATCAATTAAACATTCGTAAATTGTAAATTCTAACGTTCTGATATCAATACCAAGACCTGATGAGGCATTGGCTTGTGGATCGGCATCTACCAAAAGTACTTTTTTACCAAGAGTTGCTAACGAAGCTGCCAAATTTATAGCAGTTGTAGTCTTTCCTACTCCACCTTTTTGATTTGCTAACGCAATTATTTTTCCCATATTATAGTTTGATTCTTTTCTTTTTTTTTATTAACCTATTCTACATGAAATTAATATATTTCTGTATATTAATCTCTTATAAAAATTCAGTGTCGTTTTTTTATAATTATTCAAATGAGTCTTATTACTTAAAACCGTTGTCAATACATTTAACAGAATACTCATAATTAACACAATAGATTTCTTTTGAATATTCCAAAACGCTGAAAACCATATTGATTGGTTTAAACATTGTAAAAGATAACCGATTGGCAAAGATAATAAAATTAATCGACCCATTCAAGTTGAAAGTTTCAGTTCAAATAGAAATAAGTTTTTTTAAGGCAATGTGAAAAACTATCAAATTTCTATTGTTTGAATGTTACGTTTTCATAGTCAAGTCGGATAATTTGTAATTAAATTAC
Source organism: Paludibacter sp. (assembly GCA_049317965.1). Lineage (GTDB taxonomy): Bacteria > Bacteroidota > Bacteroidia > Bacteroidales > Paludibacteraceae > Paludibacter. The sequence goes on along the minus strand of JBMOHG010000002.1, from coordinate 17,150 downwards.
ACATACCAGATTTACAAATTATCTAAGTTGTAAAATAGTTTTCATTATTTTTACGTTACTTTTGTATTTAATCATTGACAAAACAAATTGATATAACAATATCTAATATTAAATTCCAATTCGCCATAAAAAATGATATTATCCAACGAACAATTAGAAATAAAACTACTACTCGATTCTAAATCAATACAATACAACCATTTAGATTTCATCGATTCCGATCCAATTCAAATTCCACATCGGTTTTCAAGCAAAGAAGATATTGAAATTGCAGGAATATTAACTGCTACAATTTCGTGGGGACAACGAAAAAGCATCATTAAAAATGCAAATAGGTTGATGGATTTAATGGATAATTCGCCTTATGATTTTATAATGAACGCCGACAATATTGATAAAAAATTGATCTCAAGTTTTGTACACCGCACCTTCAATGGTGATGATTGTTTGTTTTTTCTTGAATCACTAAAGAATATTTATCTTTTTCATGACGGTCTCGAAAATGTATTTCTAAAAGGTTATTTTCTTGAAAATTCGGTATTTAGTAGTTTGAAGTATTTTCGAGAAGTATTTTTATCCATTCCTTTCAACAAACACGTTACAAAACACATTTCGGATGTAAATTCTAATTCTGCAGCTAAAAGATTGAATATGTTCCTGCGTTGGATGGTGAGAAATGATGAAATGGGTGTCGATTTTGGATTGTGGAGAAATATACCTACATCGGCACTAATGTTACCATTGGACGTTCATACCGGAAATGTAGCCAGAGGTTTGGGGTTATTGAATCGTACACAAAACGATTGGAAAGCTGTGGAAGAAATCACTTCTGTGCTTCGAACTTTTGATAGTTCTGACCCGATTAAATACGATTATGCTTTGTTCTCAATCGGTGTTTTCGAAGGCAATGAATATTTTTAAAAACCCCTAACTCAAATGCAGAGTCAGGGGTTATTTTTAGAATTTTACTCAATATTAATTGTTGAACTAATATTGTCTTTTTGTTTTATGGCTTTCGGATTCCCTTTACAGTTTATTTCACTTGCTCCATAAGCCTTTGCATCAATACTTTGAGTGGCATAAACATTGGCATTACTTGCACCAGCAACATAAACATCGGCATTTTCAGAAATTAAATCTGTTGCTTTGATTTCACTTGCTCCTACTGCATTTATTTTAAGCGTTTTACACCTACCGTTCAAATTAGCTTCTGAAGCACCTTTCACCTCAATATTAAATGTGTCAGAAACTCTCATATCCATATTTACCTGACTAGCTCCATACAGTTGAATCGAAAAATTTTGTGCTTCATATTCCGTTTCTGTATTGATTTCGCAGGCACCTTTTGCCATTATTTTTTGAATTGAATCAGATGCAATCTTCACTTTTATTGTTCTGTTAATAAAAAGTTCATCAGAATAAATCTTCAGAACACCATTTTCAACTTTTGTAAATATTTTAGGTAAAAATTGCTCACCACTTGAAACTACAACTTGTTGTACAGAGTCCTGAATTAATGTAAGTTCAATATTCCCTGAAATATCTATCGTCTGAAATGGTGCACACTCTCTTACTTCATCTCTAAGATTTTGATTATCATCACTCCAATTTATCGACATTGGATGACCATTGAAATTTTTCAAATGAATAAACGTATTTGCTCCAACACTATAAAACATAAATATTCCTGCTAACCAAAGGATTAATACAACCAGAGATGCAGTTCGTGAGCTAGTATTATGACGACCAGAAGCAAACTTGATTGACCAATAAACCAACATAAATATAGGGCATCCAACCACTAAAATCAATGAAATAAAAATCAAAATGGCATTTTCGGGTGTAATTGCTCCCCAGTTTGAAATTAATCCTGGAGCAAAACTATTGATAAATGTAGGTTCGAAAATCAGGAAGAACAACATAAATAGGAGAATGCCAACCAATATGATACCAACCAATCCTAATACTGCTCCAACAAATCCGAATATTACTTTGAAAAAAAGCTTTAGAAAATCAAAAATCTTTTCTCCCACAGTGCTGGCGGTTTGTTTAAATTTATCACTTTCTACATAGTTTTTTGCATTATTCAGTTCACTTTTTATACTATCTACAGTTACATCTTCACCTTGCATTTCGAGGCGTTGTGAAGCTGTAATTGCCTGTGGTGCAACAAACCAAACTATTATATAGACAGGAATAATAAATCCAATTCCTACAAATACTGCCACTACCAATAAAATACGTACCAAGGTCACATCCCAACCAAAATACGCTGCAATACCACCTGCGATACCACCAAGAATTGCATTTTCGGGGTCACGATAAAAACGACGTGATTTTTGTTGTTTCTTTTCAGCTTTGGGAGTTTCAGCTTGTTCGTCTTCGCCAGTGTACTGACTTGGTTTTCCCATTATTTCAATAATTTCCTGAACATCAATTAGATTGACTACATTTTTATTCTTTTGTAGTTTTTCTGTAAAAAGCTCAGCAATACGAGCTTCAATATCGTTCATAATTTCCTTTTTCTCTTCGTCGGATTGAAAATGATCTGCAATCTCGTGAAGATAAGTCTGTAGCATTTCATAAGCATCATCATCAATATGAAATACGATGTTGTTTAAATTTACTGTTAATGTCTTTTTCATAAAATTTATATTTTAATTTGAAAAGTTGATTTAAAAGTTTGATGTTTTAAAGGTTTGAGAGTTATGTGTTTTACCTTACATACTGCGTCTTAAAGTCCCCTTTAGGGGGTTGGGGGTTCTTCCTCCTTTATCTTTTTCACTACATTATTAATTTCCTCCCATGCACTTTCCAAATCATCAAGAAAAGTGTGCCCTTGTGGAGTCATTTCGTAGTATTTTCGGGGTGGTCCTTGTGTAGATTCTTCCCATCGGTAATCTAACAATTCGCCATTTTTGAGCCTGGTAAGTAAGGGATATAAAGTCCCTTCCACCACAATTAATTTTGCGTCTTTCAATTCGGCAATTATATCCGAAGTGTAAGCAGGTTTCTTTTTTAGAATAAGCAGAATGCAATATTCTAAGTAACCTTTTCGCATTTGCGATTTAATATTATCTGCATTCATAAGTTGTTTTAAAAAGTTGTTTGTTAGTATAATACTATACATTTCACTTGAATTTCAAATTCTCAAATCTAAATTTGTCAAATTCATTTTTTATTTCAATAACTCCAGCATTTTCACCCTAAAGAAGTACTGGTATTTGGCTTGCGCTTTTTCGCCCAATACCTGAGTCAAATTGTTTTTGGCCTGATACAATTCGTACAAAGTAGCTCTTCCGGCTTCATATTTCTGATTGGCAAACCGATACGCTTCGCGACTGGCGATCTCGGATTTTTGTGACGCATCCCAACGTGCTTTTGCTCCCAAAGCATTATAATATGCTTGTTGGATGGTTTTTTTCAATTCTAATTTGGCATTATCTACACTTATTTTACTGCTTTTCACGCCTAATTCTGCCGAACGAACATTATTTCGGACTTGATATTTATTGAAAATCGGGATACTCAAATTTAGACCTATTGTAGCACTCATATTGTCTTTCAATTGCTGTCCAAAACTATTATTTGTTGGCAAATTACTAAGATTATAATAACCTGTTCCATAATTTGCACCCAAACTCAAAGTTGGCATATAGTTACCTTTGGCAATCAACACATTATATTCACTATTTTTCAATCTGTATTCAGCACCTTTTATTTCGGGACGATGAGTTAAAGCACTTTCAATTACCACGTTTGCCGAAAGTAATTGCAATTCGTTTTCTGAAAATTTTTCAGGTGCTACAACATCCAAATTTTCAAAATGTTCCAATTCAAGGTATTGAGCCAAATCGAGTAAAGAAAGATTTAATGTGTGTTCAGCCTGCATTCTACTCATTTCCTCCTTCGATTCCTGAGCATACAATTCGAGTAATTCACCTTCTGCCATTTTACCCGAAGCTACCAATGCTTTTCGTTGTTCAATTTTAGTGCGGGTCAATCCAAGTTGTTCATTTGCAACCTGCAATAATTCCTTATTCAAAAGTATTTGCATAAAACCAAGGGCCACATTCATTGTGATATCTTGTTTTATTTTTTCCAAATCGGCTTCCGAAGCCATCAAATCAGCTTTACTTGCATCTATATTGTACTTCATTTTCATACCATCAAATAACGTTAAGCCACTTGAAATACCAAATGAGGTTTGAGATGAATTTGAACTATAATAAGAATTATCTGCCGCTAATGAGCGTCCAAAATTCCAATTTTGACCTGCAGAAGCGTTCAAATTTGGCAATAAATTCTGACGAGATTGTTCGTAAGCAATATCTTTGTTTTTCTTCATCAGTGATTGTTGCTTTACATTTCTGTTGTTTGCCAAAGCTGTATCAACACATTGTTGGAGCGTCCAGGGTTTTTCTGCCATTGCTAATAGTGGCATCAGCAATGCAATTATTACTATATATTTTTTCATTTTGTTTTTCGAATTACACGAATTTATACCAATTATTTTCAAGGAGTAATTTTAGAATTAAAAAAACTTTGATATTTCTTCAAAACATTTACAAATTTTCAAATCATCCAATTTTCAAATTATTTCTTGTCTTCCTTTTTAACTTCCGGTTTCTTTTCCAAAATTTCAGCCCCACGCAATTTGTCTTTGGTTTTAATTCCGCTTTTAACCTCAATTTTAATACCATCAGACAACCCGATTTTAACTCGTTTTTTTACAAATGTCTGAGGATCCTTCTTTGTCAAAACATATACAAAAGCGGTATCACCTCCAAATTCTATACAACTTTCAGGAATAGTAATTACCTTATCTTGTTTGGTAAGTACAATTTCGGCATTGGCACTATATCCGGCACGAACAAATACATTCGTAGGCACTTTCACAGCTGCTTTCATTTCGAACATGATTGCTCCATTTTCTTCCTTACCTTTTGGTGAAACATATTCCAGAGTGGCAGTCAGCTTTTGATCCTGCAAAGCTCCAATAGTAATATCCATAGGCATTCCTACTTTTATTTTTCCAACTTCAGTTTCGTCAAGTTTTCCTACAAAAAGCATATCGCTCATATTTGCAACTGTGGCAATGGTAGTTCCATCATTAAAATTATTCGACTGAATTACAGAATTTCCTACTTTAATTGGCACATCGAGAATTGTTCCGGTTATTGTAGACCTTACCAAAGTATTACTAAATGCTTTGGTATTACTTGTTATTCCGTCTCGGGTCAAACTCAAATTGTCTTTTGCTGCTTTCAATTCTTCTTTTTCATTGTTGTATTGCAATTCGGTTTTTTCGAATTCTTCACGTGAAATTACTTTGTCGGTATACAATTTTGCATCACGGTCATAATTTTTCTTTGTTTGATCAAACCCTATTTGAGCACGAGAAACTCTCGATTCAGCGCTATTAAGGCTCATCATATCAGGAATAACTTTGATTTTTGCTATAATATCACCTGCATTTACTTTGTCGCCGGCTTCTTTATAAACCTCAGCAATAATACCCGACATTTGTGGTTTAATCAAAATCTCATTGCGAGGTTCTACTTTTCCGGTAGCAACAGTGCGCTTTTCGATATTACCTACTTTTACTTCAATTACTTCATATTTCTTAATTACTGGACGTGATTTTTGCCATAAAAACCAAAAAGTCCAAACCACTGCACCGGCCAATAAAACCAGCATCACAATTTTAAAAATCTTCTTCATAATGTTCTTTGTTTATAAGTCCTTACAGACTATGATTTTTGTATTTATTATTATATATTTTTTTTACTTGGTCTTGCTTCCCTATAGGGGCTAGGGGTTCTCTACTCTTCCCTTATCGCTTCGATTGGTTTAATATTCATAGCTCTGTTTGCTGGAATAAATCCGGCTAAAGTACCAATAACCAACAGAATAAATAATGCACCTATTGCAACTGAAAAACTAATTTGTGGGTCTTTAAAAAATTGGTCACCCTGACTTAGCGCCATACCAGTTAGTGATAAAAGTCCAACTCCAAACATCAATCCTGTAACTCCGGCAATCAATGTCAATACAATACTTTCACTCAGAATTTGTCTGATTATATCATTTGGTGTAGCTCCCAAAGCACGCCGAATTCCTATTTCTTTCGTTCGTTCCCTTACAGTTACTAGCATTATATTACTTACTCCAATTCCACCGGCTAGTAAAGTTCCCAAACCGACTATCCAAATTAAACTTGCAATACCAATACCGAGGTATAGAAACATGGTAAACTGATCTTCTATATTCATACCACCAACTGCTTTTTTGTCATCCGGTGAAATATTGTGTCGGGCTTTTAACACCTCTCGTATTTTTTCCTCTAATACTTTTACTTTTACCCCTGGTTGAGCTGTAACAGCTAAAAAATGAACTATATTTCCTTGATTAAATGCCTGTTGCATAGTACTAAAAGGAAGTATTACAGTTTCTTCGCTACGACCACCAATATTTATATCGGAAGTATGTTGTGCAACTCCAATCACCTGAAAATAAATTCCATTCACCTGAATATTTTTTCCAATTGGCTCTTCGTTTTTTGGAAATAAAACTTCGAGTACCCGCTCTCCAATCACACATACTTTTCGATTTTCAACAATATCTATATCATTGATATATCTACCTTTAAGCATTTTACTTTCATCAATTTTATTATATGCCGGAAAGTTACCTTTCACTCCAAACGAACCAACTTTATCGTTTCTGGTTACATTGTTAGTACCACCTTCACCAAAAAGTACAGGTGCCAAATATTGTATCTCAGGAATCTTATTTATTAATACGGGTATATCTTCATTTAGCAAATCCCATCTTCTACCTTTTTTAAAACCTTTGTAAGGTTCCGCTGTTTGTTCTGTCCACACAAAGCATGAATTAGTTGCAAAACCTTCAATTTGTGAACTCATACCACGTTGAAGTGCTACACCCGCTCCTACCATCACTACCAACATAAACATTCCCCAAAATACCCCAAAAGCCGTAAGAATACTTCTCGATTTATTGTGAGTAATTGTTATCCATATTTCCTGCCAGCGATCGAGGTCAAAAAAGGCTGCCCCCAACCCCCTAAAAGGGAGCTTGAAATTAGTTTTGGTTTCTTTATTTTCAATTATATTTTTCATATCTTAATTGTTACATTCCTACATTTCTACATTCTAACATTAACTAACTTGGTCTTATCACCCTTTAGGGGCTAGGGGTCACTCCTCTCTCATTGCCTCTATTGGCTTAATTCTTACTGCCCTGCGTGCCGGCATATAACCTGCTATCACACCCGAAATAATAAGAATTCCTGTTGAAATTAACACATAAGAAAGCTGAACCGTAGGATCTTTGAAAACTGACATTCCTGTTTCTGATGGATTTTGAGCAGCTGATTGCATCATTACAAAATTGATAATTTCCGTTAGTCCAACTCCCATAACCATTCCAATATATCCAAAAATGGTGGTGATTAATATAGATTCTATTATTATTGAGCGCAAAATTGAAGCAGGTGGTGCACCAAGTGCTTTGCGAATTCCAATTTCCCTGGTTCGTTCTTTTACCGATACCAACATAATATTACTAACACCTACAATTCCTGCTATCAAAGTAAAAATTCCAATAATTGATACAAAAAGTGTGATTCCGGCAAAAATTTTCATTGTTTCAATATAATCACGCTGCGAATTCCATAACCAAAGTGCTTGTGGATCTTTTGGGTCAAAACGTAAACTTTGCGACATGGTTTTCTTTACTTCATCGTTAAAAGTTTCATTCGCTTCTTTTGTTTCCAAATTATTAACCGTCATAGCAATGCTATGAAACCTTCTATCAGGATTATATATAAGTTGTGCTGTAGTAAAAGGAATATAAGCACTTCCATCGCCCCATCGTTCTTTTTTTGAGTTCACACCCACCACTTTAAACATCACATCTCCCACCTGAACATTTTTACCAATAGCTGACTTTCCTTTGAAAATTACATCTTGAATTTTTTTATCAATTACAATAACTTTTTTGTTCGAATTCAAATCCAACTCATTTATAAATCTTCCCCCATTTGTAAGAAATTCTAAATTATATATTTTTTTGTAATTTGGATTTACACCTTTAAGGCTATAAGAACCAAATTCATTGAGGTATGTTATTGTGGTTTGTCGTTCGATAATTCCGGTTTGATTATCAGATTCTATTAAATTTTCATCAACGGCTTGTACTTGTTTTTCGGAAAAATTAAGTGAACGTCCGCTTTTTAAACCCTGATATGGTAATGATGATGTCCCCGACCACATTTGTACAGTATTTGTTGCCCTTTGGTTAAAATTAGAACTTACTCCGTTTTTTAAACCATTTCCGGCTCCCAACAAAACTATTAAAATAAATATACCCCATGACACTGATAATCCAGTGAGAACAGTGCGCAATTTATTGTGTTTCAATGTTGCAAAAATCTCTTGTAAGGTATTGATTGTGAACATATATTAAGCCCCCTATGTCCCCCAAAGGGGGATTTTAGTTAGTATTGTTATTTTAAATTCCCATGTAATGCACCTTCATAATTCCCCCTTTGGAGATTAATGGGCTTTTCTTTCAATTCTTTCAATTAATCCATCTTTAATATGAATAATCGAATTTGTTTCGTCGGCAACTGACTGTTCGTGAGTTACAATTATGGTAGTCAGCCCATTGGCATTCAAATCGCTCAACACTTTCATCATTTCCACAGTTGTAACACTATCTAATGCTCCGGTTGGTTCGTCGGCTAATAGCACTTTTGGTTTCGAAATAATGGCACGAGCAATCGCAACACGTTGTTTTTGACCTCCCGACATCTCATTTGGCATGTGATATGCCCAATCTTTCAATCCCATTTGGTCGAGATATTCCATGGCTATAACATTGCGTTTTTTCCGACTAATATTCTTATAATATAAAGGTAATGCCACATTTTCGAGTGCATTCTTAAAATTTATCAAATTAAAAGATTGAAATACAAATCCGATAAGTTCGTTACGATATACTGCAGCTTGCTTCTCTGATAAACCTTTAATTAATGTATCATTCAAATAATATTCACCTGTATCATAGTCATCTAAAATGCCTAATATATTTAACAAAGTAGATTTTCCCGACCCCGATGCACCCATAATTGAAACATATTCACCTTTGTCAATTTGTAAATCAATTCCCTTGAGTACATGCAACGATGCTTGACCCATGTCGTATGTTTTGTTGATGTTTTTAAGTGTAATCATTCTATAATTGAGTTTGTAAGTTTGATGTAAAATTCAAGATTATTTAGTGTAATATATATGCTTTATTTATTTTCAAATTATCAAATTTCCACATTTTCAAATTTGAATATTGAATCACGGTGCAAAAATATATCTTTTTATAGTACCTTGCAATACATAGTACTATATTTATTTGTATTTTATTTTATGGAAATTATTTATTTGATTTATATATAGACGTTTAAACAGAATATAAAAGATTTGTCGTTAACTTTATTTAACTATAAGGCGAGAAAATAATAGTCAAATAATATGAATTACTACGTTTCCGGTTTTTTCTCCTGTTTCAACATATTTGGTAGCTTCTACAATTTTTTCTAATGGATAAGTCTTGTCAATCACCGCTTTATAATGTCCCAATTCAATTATCTTTTTCAAAAACTGAATATCTTCTTTTGTATCTTTTGGAATTGGAAATAATACCTTTTTTCCACCAAATAGTGGAGTAAGCAATGCTAAATATATGTTTTGAGATAAATATCCTAGTTCAGATGATATATAAATGCCTCTAGGTTTTAGTATTTTTCTGCATTTAAAAAACGAACTTTTACCCACCACATCTAATACCACATCATATTCTATTCCAACTTTAGTAAAATCCTCTTTTGTATAATCAATAACAATATCTGCACCTAGCGATTTTAGCAATTCCATATTTTTTGTATTGCAAACTGCAGTTACATTGGCACCATAAAATTTTGCAAGTTGTACACTAGCTACACCAATAGAACCGGATGCACCATTGATTAGAATTTTTGGTGAACCTGAAAAATCAATTTTCTTAATGTTTGCTAATGCAAGAAATGCCCCATCGCATACAGCTGCTGCTTCATCAAACGACATATTCACTGGCATTTCTACAATAGATTTATCTTCTCTAATGCAAATATATTCAGCGTGAGTACCAAAGTTGTATGTACTTAAACCGAAGACTTTATTGCCTGGTGCAAATAATTTGACACTTGGACCAATTGCCTCAATTACTCCTGAAAGCTCACTTCCCAATATAGTATTTTTAGGTTTAAACAAACCACCAACAAATCTCACTATCAGATATTCAGGTTTTCGAAATCCACAATCAGTTCGGTTTACTGTGGATGAATGGATTTTTATTAAAACCTCATTATTTTTTGGCGTAGGTTTTTCAACTTCCATTAGTTTTAGGACTTCTGGTAGTCCATACTTTGTATTTACAATTGCTTTCATTTTTATATTTTTTCTTTATCAAATAACTATGTTAATATATACATTTTATTAAACAATTGAAAACAATAATAGTTGTTTTCGTGTTTTCATAAATTTAAAGTAGATGATATAGATATAATAAACGATTTACCTTTTACCCAATATTGTTTTTCACATAAAATCGTTACCTTTGTAAAATCGGTATATAACGGAGTTGCAGAATCAATTAAATTTTCGATATTTATTCATACAATTCAATAATTATATATCTCATTTTTAAATATTTAAATCAATTTCACACAAATAACAAATTGAAAATTAATTATGGATTTACAACGAAATGAAATAAAAACGGAAATTGAAATAAAACCAATTAATATTGATACTGTACAAGAACTATGGTCGAAAACTTATAATACAGCAGGAAAACCCGACTGGTCGCATATTTTCCCCTATTACCACAAAGATATTATTTTTCAGGATACTATTCAACGAATTGAAGGTATTGCTGATTTCACTGAAATGTGCAATCGCCTTACAACCAGAACCAATGAGTTAAAAATGGAAATTGTATCCATTGCCCAAAATGAAAATATTATCATTTTCGATTGGATAATGACGATGATTTTTAAAAAATATCCAAGTACACCGATGTATGGATCTACAAAACTAACCATCAGTGAAGACGGTTTCATAATTCAACAAAGAGATTATTACGACCTATGGGGAGATATTTTCAATAATATTCCACATTTCAATAAAATGTACCGCAAATTTCTTATTAAAAAATTTGGATGATGTCAGCAAAAAAAACATTACAATACATCAGCCAGTACAAATGGAGCAATGTGTTTGCCATGATTCGCAACAACTATAAAGACTCAAAAATTTGTACCGACGAATTCAAAAATAAATTAGTTGTAATTACAGGAACCACATCGGGAATAGGGTTGGTAACAGCACATAAATATGCTTCGATGGGAGCAAATTTACTTTGCGTAAACCGAAACATTGAGAAATCGAAAAAGCTAAAACATGATATTGAAACTAATTACAAAGTAGAATGCAATTTTATTATTGCTGATTTAAGTAGCTTGGAAGAAAGTCTTATGGTAGCCAATGAATTAAAAGCACTTAAAAAACCCATTGATGTGCTGATTCATAACGCTGGAGTATTTTTAACAAAACGCGAACTTACCCCCGAAGGTTTCGAAAAAGTGTTGGCCATTCACTATTTGTCGTCGTTTGTAATAAATTTTAGTTTGATGGATAAACTAAAATCGCAGCAAAAGGCACGAATTATAATGGTTGGATCCGAAGGGCATCGTTTTGCAGCATGGGGATTGAATATCAACGATTTGAATTGGGAAAAACACCGCTATTCGGGTTTGGGAAGTTACGGATCGGCAAAATTAGCGCAATTATTATCGATGTTGGTTTTTGATGATTATTTTAGAAATACAGGGGTTACAATAAATACTATGCATCCAGGAGCTGTTAAATCTGAAAGCGGAAAAACGAATGGCTGGTTGTACAAATGGTATAAAAAGAATGTGATTAACATAACATTAAAATCTGCCGATTGCTCTGCCGAAGCATTGTATTATTTGGGTGTATCGCCCGAAATGGAAGGTAAAAGTGGTAGTTTTTATAACCTTACTACCTTAGAAGAACCAGCTCCACCGGCTTTAGATAAAGAAGTTGCACTTGAACTATGGCAAAAAACATTTGAAATGACTGGACTTTCATCGTAAAATAAATAAGTATGGTAGAAAATAAATTTGATGCAATAGTAGTTGGAGGCGGAATTGCCGGACTTACGGCAGCAGCTTATCTTGTAAAAGCTGGTCAATCGGTAATACTTGTTGAAAAACAATCTAAAGTTGGTGGATTGGTTCAATCGTTTAAACGCAACAATGTTTATTTTGATGCAGGATTGAGATCCATTGAAAACTCAGGCATAGTATTTCCCATGTTAAAAGAATTGGGAATCGAAATAGATTTTGTAAAAAGTAACGTTTCAATTGGAATTGCAGATAGTGTATTAACCCTAAAAAACCATGAAAGTGTAATTGAATACGAAGCATTTCTAAAGTCACATTACCCTGAAAACCATGAAGATATTACAGCAATAATAAAGGAAATAAAAAAGATCATGGGTTATATGGATGTACTTTATGGCATTGATAATCCTATTTTCTTAAATATGACTGAAGATAAACAGTATTTGCTTAAAGTAATACTGCCATGGATGTTTAAGTTTATTACTACAATTCAGAAAATCAATAAATTAAATGAACCTGTTGAAGATTACCTCAAACGATTTACAAAAAATCAATCACTTATAGATATTATTGCTCAACACTTTTTTCAAAAAACACCTACTTCGTTTGCTTTGAGCTATTTTAGCCTCTATCTCGATTATTTTTATCCAAAAGGTGGAACGGCTGTATTGATAGATAAAATGGCTGAATATATAATCGAAAATGGAGGTGAAATTAAAACAGATACCACAATTGAGAATCTTCAGCCCGAAGAAAAATACGTTTTGGATAATGAAGGTAATCGCTTAGATTACAATAATTTAATTTGGGCAGGTGACCTGAAACAACTTTATAAAATAATCCCAATTGAGAAATTAAAAAATAAAAAGCTGGTAAGTAAAATTGAAGAAAAAAGAAACTCTTTAAAAAATTTACGAGGTGGCGATTCTGTTTTCACAGTTTACCTGACCGTAAATGAGAAAAAGGAGTATTTTGCTGATATTTGCACCGGACACTTTTTCTACACACCCGATAAAAATGGATTATCAACTGTTGACAAAAGAGAAATAGAAAAGTTTTTGAATGAAAAAAACATTGATTCTGAGAATATTGAATTAAAAAATAAAGTCAAACAATATATCGAAGATTATTTTAAATATAATACTTTCGAAATTGCACTTCCGGTTTTACGTGACCCGGATTTGGCAGCGGACGGAAAAATTGGGTTGGTTGTGAGTTTACTTTTCGATTACCTATTAGCAAAAAAAATTGATGATGCAGGTTGGACAAATGAGATGAAAAGTGTTATGGAGCAAAGCGTTATCAGCATTCTCAATGAAAGTATTTTCCCAGGAATTCAAAATAAAATCGTCGAAAAGTTTTCTTCTTCGCCATTAACCATTGAGAAGTTAACTGGCAATACCGAAGGTGGAATTACTGGTTGGGCTTTTACAAATCCATATATGCCCGTTGTAAATAAAATGCTAAAGGTTTCAAAATCAGTCGATACAGTATTACCAAATATTTATCAGGCAGGACAGTGGGTTTATAGTCCTTCAGGATTACCAATCTCCATTCTTACTGGAAAACTTGCAGCGGACAAAATAGTTAAAAAGTAGAACCTACTTACTTTTTTAATTTTCATTATTTCAATCATTTATAAACTCAATTGTGGTATTTATAACTTGATTGGCTTCAGGAATTGGATATAAAACCCAATCGTGTTGCATTTCGGCATACTCGTGAAATATAAATTTCACAATACTGCTTTTTGATAATTCTTTTAACTTTTTGCAATCTGCATAAAAAAGTTCATGCGTTCCATAAAACACGATTGTATCTCCTAAGCCATCGAGTTTTCCGTTAATTGGCGACAATAAATAATTGTCAACATTATCATTTCCAGCATACTTTTTTCCTGCCTCAATAAGCCCTGACAATGGCAAAAGTTTATCCAAATGCTCCAAATCTTTTATCAGCGGATTTGACATAGAAATATCCAGCCATGGTGAAAATAAAATATTTTTTGGAGGAATTTCAGAAGGATTTTCTATAGCTAACTTTTGAGCAAAAGCAAGTGCTAATCCACCGCCGGCTGAGTCACCCATTAATAAAAATTGATCTTCGGAATATTGACGTTTGATTTTGTTGTATGCTTGCTGCACCATTTCAAAAGTACTAATATAATTGAATTCCGGTGCCAGTGGATAATCGAAATAGCTGATTTTACAATTTGCTTTAGTGGCTATTCTATCGATTATTTTCCAATGCATTGTACTTCCTTCCAACAAATATGCTCCACCATGAAAATATATAACATGCTTATTACCATCATTTTGCTTTGGCTGAATGGTTATCACTGATTTACCCATCACTTGAAATTCAGACACTACAAATTTACTTAGTATTTTTTTGGGTACTACAGTTTTAGTTGTTCTTGGTGGATTTTTGAATGATTTTTCGACAAACTTTTTTGCATTCAAAAATCCAAGCATTCTTGTAATATTTTTTGCCGAATTACTTATCATTTGTTATCAATTAGAATATTTTGAAAAAATAAAGTTGCAATGAATCTTTGTTCCAATTGATATGTTAGGATACTAAGGAACAATCATTTGAATTGCATTGGGAATAATTGTAACTCTATATGGCGAAAAACCATTAACAATAATTCCATCAGCTTCCATCAATGCGCTTTTATCGCATTGTATCAGAAGTTTTTTTGTCTGAAAGGATTCAATAACAGGATGTTCAAGTAATTTACCATTAAAAAGCTTCATTAATGCAGTAATTATATCAATGAAGGTTGGTTTTTTTGCCATCATTACATCCAATAATCCATCGTAAGGCAATGCATTTGGAGTTTGTTTCATACCTCCACCGCTAAAACATCCATTAGCAATATTCATTGTAAACATGTTATCTGAAATATTCCGTTCGTCAGAATATATTTTTATTTTATGAGCTCGGTAAGTGAAAACTGCTAGTAGTAAAGATATTGTGTACAAAAACGAATGACTTCCTAATACTTCTTTTAGCCTATGAGTCAAATTAACTACCGCAGCATCCAGCCCTAAACCAATTGAATTAATAAAATAATGAGATTCAATTATCCCTTCCATATCATATACAACCTTACCTATATCAATTGGTTGCAATTTTCCTTTTAGAAAAACATCAATAGATTTTTTATAATCGTGTGTTAAACCCCAAAATCTTGCCCAATCATTACCTGTTCCTCTGGGAATTAATCCAATTTTTAGATTTGCTGTACTCTCAATATTTGCACTAAACAAACCATTAATCACCTCACTCATTGTACCATCACCACCCAACACAAGAAAATTCATATATCCTTTTTCTGCAAATGATTTTGCAATTTTGCTGGCATGACCAGCAAATTTTGTCAGTTTGTAATCGAATTGAATTCCACTATGTTTAAGTATCAAAAACAAATCCTTACGCTGTTGACGAAATTTTTTCTTGCCCGATTTTGGATTAATAATAATGGCCCAATCATTTATTGTGATTTCTTCCATATTGGTTTCATTTTTAGCAGAAAGATTTAATACTTTGTTCGTGCTTTTTTAATCAGTAAATCAACTCTTTGTCAAATACAAATCCAATAAAGTAATGGCAGCCATAGCTTCCACGATAGGAACAGCGCGGGGTAAAACACAAGGATCGTGACGACCTCGTGCCTCAAGTTCTATTTCTTTTTCGTGAATATCAACTGTTTCCTGTTTTTTGGAAATGGTAGCTACCGGTTTAAATAAAACCCGAAAGAAAATATCCTGACCATTACTGATTCCACCCTGAATACCACCAGAGTTATTGGTTCTGGTGGTTATTTGATCACCAATTTTTACAAAAGAATCATTCATTTCTGAACCTTTCAGGCTAACACCTTCAAAACCTCGCCCATAATCAAAACCATGTGTTGCATTAATACTGAGCATTGACTGTGCTAAACGTGATTGCAATTTATCAAAAATTGGTTCACCCCACCCTATTGGTACTCCTTTAACAACACATGAAATGATACCTCCAATTGAATCGCCTTCAACTTTTAATTGCTTAATATATTCTATCATTTTCTCAGCAGTTTCAGTCTCAGGACAACGCACAATATTACTCTCAATCAAAGATAAATCAACTGTTTCGTAGTTTTTGGTCATAGCAATATGACCAACTTGCGAAGTAAATGCAGTGATTTCAACTCCCAATTTCCTCAAGGCCAACTTAGCAATTGCTCCAGCCACTACACGCGATGCAGTTTCACGCGCCGAACTCCGACCACCACCACGATGATCGCGAATTCCATATTTTTGTTGGTAAGTATAATCTGCATGAGATGGTCGATACACTTCCTTCAAATGATCGTAATCGGAACTGTGTTGGTTTTCGTTCCAAATTACAAATGCTATAGGAGTTCCGGTAGTTTTGCCTTCGAAAATACCCGAAAGAAAATCGACTTTATCACCTTCTTTTCGTGGTGTAGATATATCAGATTGTCCCGGGCGACGGCGATTTAACTCGTTTTGAATATATACTTCATCAATTTCAATTCCCGATGGACAGCCATCAACAATACCGCCAATTCCGCGTCCATGCGATTCTCCAAATGAAGTGAAAGTAAATAATTTTCCTATTGTATTTGACATATTTTGGGGAAATAATAAGTTTGAAGACTTTTTTGAATAATATTATTAAATAAAAAACAATCAAAAGCCAACTTTAGTTTAACAAAGTAGTTCACTTTTGACTACAAAGTTAGTTGAAAAAATCATTTTTTCAAGCAATTATTTAGAATACGTTGGTTTTCATATAAATAATTATGAAAGTATGAATTTAAAAAAATGCTAATCTTTTAAATTACACAGTAATTAAATGATTATCT
>JBMOHG010000001.1:0-31024 GCA_049317965.1 Paludibacter sp. | reverse complement strand
TTTGGTTCCATTCATCCTTTTGGTGGCATATCGCCAGTTTAATTTTTCAATTAAGTTCATAATTTGATATTATTGTTTTGTTTTTTATATTTGATTATTTTATTTGATTGTTATAACGTTATAAACGAATGTTTGTTCATTTATGAGAGAAATAAATTTTATTATTTGATTATTGACTTCCATGAAGCCTCAAAAATTTCGATTAATTCATTAATAGGGATATTTCCGGATGATTTTTTCACCAAAAAGTTTATTGGAGCAAAAAGCAAGCTGTAAATAATATCGTTATTCAATGGTTTTATTAAATTCGCAGATTTTGACTGCTCAAATAATAACTCAAAAGTAGGGCAATAATCCAGTTTATTTTCTTTTTCAATTTTTTCTATTAAAGGACAATTTGAAAAGTTTTCAATAAAATCAAACTCATCTGGATAGTCTTTAATATATTGATAATGATTCAACCATAAAGTTCTAAAAGTTCCTTTTGATGGTGACATGTCAGTATTTTCATCAAAATATGAATGACCCATTTTTGATTTCAAATGAATAAAGAGTTTTTTAATCATGTCATCTTTATTCTCGAAATATAAATAGATGGTGGAAGCACTAACATCAGCCAGATTGGCAATTTTTGTCATTGAACTGCCTTGAAATCCATCGCTATTTACAACTTTGATAGCTGCCTGATAGATTCTTTTAACTTTATCTTCATCTTTTACTCTCATGATGCAAAGATAAATGAATAATCATTCGTTTATAGTATATTATTAGTTAAATATTCCATTCAATAAACCAATAAAACTATAGTTTTTGTCTATATTAAAGCAATTTATTATTTTAAAACTGTTTTACAGTAATTTAAATCTGTTTTTTACGTACTTTTGTTCTAAATTAAAACTTTTATTTTGAACTATTTAGCACATATATTCTTATCAGATAACAAACCCGGTCTTCAAATTGGAAATTTTATAGCCGATTTTGTAAAGGGCAGCAAATTAAATCATTTTCCAACACATATTCGTGAGGGAATTGTATTACATAGAAAGATTGATACTTATACGGATGCTCATTATGCGGTGCATGAGACGATTGCTTTACTTCGACCTACATTTGGCCGATATTCGGGTATAATTGTCGATATGTATTTTGATCATTTTTTAGCCAAAAATTTTAGTACTTATGCTGAAAAACCTTTGAATAAATTTGCCTTCCACTTTTATTTTTTCACTCTGATTTATTATAAACATTTACCATCCAGAGTAAAAGGTTTTATTTTCCACTTTATAACCACAAATCGATTAAAGAAATATGCTACAATTTCAGGATTGAAAAATTCGCTCGAGATTATGTCAGCATATAAAATATCAGCATTAAAACCAGAAGAAACAATTGATTTTCTTATTAATAATTATGCTGATTTAGAAAAAAAGTTTCATCTTTTTTTTCCGGATCTGGTTGAATTTGTAAGAAAAGAACGAGTTTAGGTGAATCATAAATTTCAATCCTGGTTTGGTTTGATAATAAAGCGTTTTTTTGTACCTTTGTGCTCTCGAAAAAAGTCCCTGTCATTTGCAATTAAAAACGAATTGTAAATAGTAAATTTAAAATAGTAAATAAAAGAAATATGTTTGAATCTCTAAGTGAAAGACTGGAACGGTCGTTTAAAATCCTGAAAGGGGAAGGTAAAATTACCGAAATAAATGTGGCCGAAACTCTTAAAGATGTTCGCAAGGCCTTATTAGACGCTGATGTTAACTACAAAATTGCCAAAACATTTACTGAAACAGTAAAAGAAAAAGCCATTGGACAAAATGTGCTAACTTCTTTGAAACCAAATCAGTTGATGGTGAAAATTGTACACGATGAATTGGCCGAGCTGATGGGTGGTTCTAACGTGGATATTAATCTGAAAGGTTCACCAACAGTTATATTAATGTCGGGGCTTCAGGGTTCTGGTAAAACAACTTTTTCAGGTAAACTAGCCAATTATTTAAAAACTAAGCGGGCTAAAAATCCATTATTGGTTGCTTGTGATGTTTATCGTCCGGCTGCTATTGAGCAATTGAAAGTGTTGGGCGAACAACTTCAAATACCTGTTTTTTCTGATTTAGAAAGTAAAAATCCTGTTTCTATTGCCGAGGCAGCTATAAAATTTGCCAAATTACATGGTAACGATGTGGTAATTGTGGATACAGCAGGACGTTTGGCAGTGGATGAATTGATGATGAACGAAATCGCAGCCATCAAAAAAGCCATTCAACCTCAGGAAATTCTTTTCGTGGTGGATGCCATGACTGGTCAGGATGCTGTAAATACTGCAAAAGAATTCAACGATAAACTTGATTTTGACGGTGTTATTCTTACAAAACTTGATGGTGATACACGTGGTGGAGCTGCACTTTCAATTCGCTCAGTTGTAAACAAACCAATTAAATTTGTTGGTACGGGTGAAAAGATGGACGCATTGGATGTGTTCTACCCTGAACGTATGGCCGACAGAATTTTGGGAATGGGTGATATTGTTTCCTTGGTGGAACGTGCTCAGGAACAATACGATGAAGAAGATGCCCGCCGATTACAAAAACGAATTGCAAAGAACCAATTTGATTTTAACGATTTTATTTCTCAAATTCAACAAATCAAGAAAATGGGAAATATTAAGGATTTAGCAGCCATGATTCCCGGAATGGGCAAAGCACTAAAAGATGTAGAAGTTGATGATAATGCTTTCAAAGGTATTGAAGCCATTATACATTCAATGACTCCACTTGAACGCGAAAATCCGAGTTTATTGAACGGAAGCCGTAAGCAACGAATTGCCAAAGGTAGTGGAACAACTATTGTGGACGTAAACCGATTGCTTAAACAATTTGAACAAACCAGCAAAATGATGAAAATGGCAACTGTAAGTCAGGGAAAATTAAAAATTGGAAAAAGACGGTAATGAGATAATTTGGAAATTTGAATATTTAACAATTTATTTAAACTTCAAACCTCAAATCTTCATTTCTTCAAATTACTAAATTGTCAAATCTTCAAATTATTTTTTATGTATAAATTAATTGATGGCAAAGCCATTTCAGAACAAGTAAAAACAGAAATTGCAGAAGAAGTTAAACTTATGGTGGCATCGGGAAAACGTGCTCCACATTTAGCTGTAATCATAGTTGGACACGATGGCGGTAGTGAAACCTATGTTGCTCACAAGGTAAAATCATGTGAACAAGTGGGTTTTAAATCTACAAAGATAACTTTTGAAGATAATGTTACAGAAGTTGAATTGTTAGACAAAATTGATGAATTGAATAAAGATGCTGAATTAGATGGATTTATAGTACAATTACCATTGCCAAAACATATTTCGGAACAAAAAGTTATTGAAGCTATCGATTTCCGAAAAGACGTGGACGGTTTTCATCCTGTAAATGTTGGGCGCTTGTCCATTGGTTTACCATGTTATGTTTGTGCAACTCCTTCTGGAATTGTTGAGTTGATAAAACGATATGAAATACCAACTTCTGGTAAAAGTTGCGTAGTTATAGGTCGTAGTAATATAGTAGGAAAACCAATTGCTTCACTTATGATGCAAAAAGGTTATCCGGGCGATGCAACAGTTACTGTTTGTCATAGTCGCACTAAAAATCTAAAAGAAATTTGCCTTCAGGCTGATATTATTATTGCTGCATTAGGACAACCAGAGTTTTTAACTGGTGATATGGTTAAAAATGGTGCTGCTGTGATTGATGTTGGTACAACTCGCGTTCCATCTGACAAAACTAAAAGTGGGTTCCGCTTAAGTGGAGATGTGAAATTTGACGAAGTGGCACCAAAATGCTCCTTTATCACACCTGTTCCGGGTGGTGTTGGTCCTATGACTATTGTTTCGTTACTCAAAAATACATTGTTGGCAGCCAAAGGCGAAATATATTAATTGCCACCTAAGTTATTTAAAATAAGGAATTTTGATGCAAAGTGTAAGTTGATTGTTATCTTGAGTTTTTGTTTTATTGAACTATTACTAATCAAAAAAAGCCCATTTTGGGAGTCATGAATCGTATTATGATCAAATACTTATTAAAAAAAGAATTCAAGCAAATCCTCAGGAATGCCTTTCTTCCAAGGATGATTTTTGCATTTCCATTTATGGTTTTGTTAGTATTTCCATGGGCTGCCAGTTATGAGATTAAAAACCTATATATTAGCATTATCGACAACGATCATAGTTCATATTCAAGGGAACTAACTCAAAAAATCATTTCTTCAAATTATTTCAAGCTCACCAATATTTCTCCAAATTACGAGAAAGCACTCAAAAGTATTGAGAAAAATGAATCGGATATTATCCTTGAAATTCCGGCCAATTTTGAAAAAGACCTTACCAATCGACAAGGTGGAAAAATTATGATTTCGGCCAATGCCGTAAATGGAATGAAAGGTGGTATAGGTATGACTTATTTGGTAAGTATTGTGAATGATTTCAATGCTGAAATAATTCAGAAGCTAATGCCTGTAACTTCGGTAGGTAACTCTGTTGCAACAATCAAAATTGACCCTCAGTATCGTTTTAATCAACATTTAAACTATAGAGTTTTCATGGTTCCTGCCTTGATGGTTATGATTTTGACATTGTTGTGCGGCTTCTTACCCGCCGTTTCTATCGTTTTTGAAAAAGAAATTGGTACTATGGAGCAAATCAATGTTAGTCCGGTGCCAAAAACAATTTTTATTTTGGCTAAATTAATCCCATTCTGGATCATTGGATTTATTGTAATAAGTATAGGTTTCCTTGTTGCTTGGGTGGTATATGGTTTGATTCCGGCGGGCTTTTTCTCTACAATATACTTATTTGCAGCCATCTATATTCTTGCTGTTTCAGGCTTAGGAATTGTAATTTCAAATTATGCATCTACTTTACAACAGGCTATGTTTATAGTTTTCTTCTTTATGTTGGTTTTTATAATGTTGAGTGGATTGTACACACCAATAGACAGTATGCCCGAATGGGCAAAATGGATAGCCGCATTTAATCCATTAAAATACTTTATGGAAGTAATGCGTTCGGTGTATTTAAAAGGGAGTAATCCTTTTGAACTAAGCAAGCAATTATTAGCATTATTGGGATTTGCAATTTTCTTTAATACATGGGCGGTTTTGAGTTACAAAAAAAGTCAGTAACACTTTAAACTCGAAATCGAATTAGCAGTATTCCTGACTTAAATTGTAATTTTCGACGCTTTATTTAGCATCTTTCACCAAATAAATTAATGTAGGGTAATGGTCGCTGTAACCATTAGTCCATGCGCCACCAGCATGTGTACGCAATGGTGTTCCTTTATATCTTCCTTCTTGTTGTGTCAGAAAACTCCGGTTAAATACTTCTGCTTTCCAGAATTTTAATTTACTTCTGTCGGCATGTGCCAACTCGGGCGAAATAATAATTTGGTCGAAAAGATTCCATTGGTCGTTGTAAGCCAATGACCCTACTCCCATTTCCAGCGTTTTCCAAAGTGTATTATACAAATCAGTATCTTTTACATCGTTTATTTCTTTTTTTGCTTTTAAAATTGTAGCACAACTTTCATTAAAAGGATCATCATTTAAATCTCCCATAACAATAATTTTTGACTTAGGATCAACCCTGAAAAGTGAGTCGGCTATTGAACGGGTTAGACCAGCAGCTGCATTACGTTTGGGTCGCGATCGTTCTTCACCACCAGTGCGCGAAGGCCAGTGATTTACAATAACATGTACTTTTTCACCTTGCAAGTATCCACTTACCATTAATTGATCTCTGGTTAGGAATTCTGAATCGTCGGTATGTAAACGGTATGATTTACTATTAGTTACAGTAAATAAACGGGGATTATAAATAAGTCCAACGTCAACTCCACGTCTATCAGGACTATCATAATGTACAATTTCCATTGATCGTTTTGCCAATTCAGGTTGTTTTATCAAATCTTCTAATACACCACGGTTTTCAATTTCAGATACACCTATTAATGCAATTCCTTGTTGAGTAACATCTAACCCAATTTGAGAAACAGCATAAGCCATGTGTTGTAATTTCGATTTATATTTTAGCGAATTCCATTTGATAGTTCCGTTTGGAGTATATTCTTCATCATTTACATTTTCATTATTGATGGTATCGAACAGGTTTTCCAAATTGTAAAATGCGACACAACTAATCTGAACATTAACTTTCTCTGTTGGTTTAGTTGTAACCTTTTTAGGCGAAGAACAGGAAGTGCCAATGGCAAGTATGATTGATAAAACAGTTCCGATTGAGAAATTGGTTTTCATATTTTTTGTTTTTAAAACGATACTAATTATTAAAGGGCAACAAAAGTGATAAAAAAAAATGAAAGAAAAAAATTCGCTACAACAATTTTATGCTTTTTTGAGTACATATTGAATAAAAAACCATTTTTATAAAATTGAAATCGCATTTTTAGACAAAAGAAAACGGCTAATCAATGTTTTTGACTAGCCGTTCAAATATTAATTTACATATTTCTATACATTTTCTATCGCTTCAAGCTCAATCATCAATGTTTCTTTTGGAATTCTAACGCCAACTTCTACATTGATTTTTTTGATGCGTGCAGTAAAAGGCATTTCAATACGATTTTGCATTTTCATTGCTTCCAAAATTAAAAGAGGAGCTCCTTCAGCTACAATATCACCTTCTTTAATGAAAACATTGAGAATTGTACCAGGAATAATTGACTGAATATCATAAGGATTTGGATTTTCCCATTGTTTCCGATTCAAATATTTTTTGGTCAAAAGAGTCTTATATTTGCGAGCTGTAACTGCAAAATCGACAAATTCTTGTTTTTCTGTTTGCATATTTTTTGTTTTTCTAATTATTAATTTTCAAATTTCAATCGTTAATTAGAAAGGAGGAATACCGTGTTTTTTTGCAGGACGATAATCATCTTTATTTTTCGAAACTTCGAGTGCATGAAGCAATAATTCGCGGGTTTCCTGAGGCTCAATTACAGCGTCGATATAACCTTTAGATGCTGCAACATAAGGATTTGCAAATTTCTCGATATATTCCTGCACTTTTTGTTGACGCATAGCATCTTCATCTTCGGCTTCCATAATTTCTTTGCGGAAAATGATATTTGCTGCACCTTCGGGTCCCATTACTGCAATTTCGGCACTTGGCCATGCCAACATAAAGTCGGCACCAAGGTGACGTGAATTCATGGCAATGTAACCACCACCATAAGCTTTACGTAAAATTACTGTAATTTTTGGTACTGTAGCTTCAGAGTAAGCATAAAGCATTTTAGCTCCATGACGAATAACTCCTGCATGTTCTTGATCTACACCTGGTAAATAACCCGGCATATCTTCCAACGTTACAATTGGAATGTTAAATGCATCGCAATAACGAATAAATCGTGCTGCCTTATCTGAAGAATCACAATCAAGTACACCAGCCAGATACATCGGTTGATTGGCAACAAAACCAATGGTTTCGCCATTTAGTCTACCAAATCCTATTACAATGTTAGCTGCCCATAATTCATGAACTTCTAAGAATTTAGAATCATCAGTTAAAGCATAAATAATTTCACGAACATCATAAGGTTGTTTTGGATCAGCCGGAATGATGTTTTCGATGTTTTTCTTTGATTTTGGCGCTTTAGGCTCAACACTTTCAGCTTTTTGTTGATTACTGTGTGGTATGAGCGACACCAATTCTTTAATTTGTTCAAAACATTCCATTTCGCTCAATGCATAGAAATGTGCATTACCGGTAATTTCGGCATGAACACGAGCACCGCCTAAATCTTCCTGAGATATTTTTTCACCAAGTACCGTTTCAATAACATTTGGTCCGGTGATAAACATTTTAGAAATACTTTCAACCACAAAAACAAAATCGGTAAGGGCAGGCGAATAAACAGCTCCTCCAGCGCAAGGGCCAAGAATTACTGATATTTGTGGAATAACACCCGAAGCCATTGTATTACGATAGAAAATTTCACCATAACCTGCTAATGCACCAATACCTTCCTGAATACGTGCACCACCAGAATCGTTAATTCCAATACAAGGAACTTTCATTCTGAGTGCATGATCCATAATTTTGGTAATTTTA
Source organism: Paludibacter sp. (assembly GCA_049317965.1). Taxonomy (GTDB): domain Bacteria; phylum Bacteroidota; class Bacteroidia; order Bacteroidales; family Paludibacteraceae; genus Paludibacter. The sequence continues at coordinate 22,902 of JBMOHG010000001.1, read as the reverse complement.
CGTGCATGTTTTAGTCCCAATGAACCGCCCATAACAGTAAAATCCTGTGCGTAAATGCAAATAGGAGCACCGTTCATGGTTCCGGTACCGGTAATTACACCATCACCAGCCAATTCCTTACTGGCCATACCGAAGTTACGTTCTTCGTGTTCAACAAAAAGGTCGTATTCGTGAAATGAATCGACGTCCAACAATGCAAGAATACGATCACGGGCAGTCATTTTACCCATAGCTACTTGTTTCTCGATGGCTTTGTCACCACCGCCTTTTTCAACAATCGCCTTTTTTTGTCGTAATGCCAGAATGTTTTTCTTTAAAGTCATAATAACTTTTTTTTAATTATACATGAAGTTATGAATGGCTATTCAGCCACCCGAATGTCAGTGCAAAAGTAACACTTTTATTATTAAAATGTGCAGCTTTTGTCATATACTTTTACTATGGAAAATGATACTATTTGTGATTCAGTAATTTAAGAACATTCTTTCTTGTTGAAATAAATCCGGGCGAGTAACATTCGTAATCAATATTTTCTAAATATGCTATAAATTCTGGTTTGAAATCTGGTTCTTTCAGACAAATTGAGTACAACATTCTAATCGAAAGTGCTTGTACAGCTATGGTCGATTTTGGAGAAATCATCCAATCGAAACATGAATTTATAAATTCAACAGGAATTGAATCTGGTAGTTTTAGATTATTTAATATTGACATGCATCCACGTTGGACTCCACCATGTTTTGTAGACATTGCTAGTGAAACAAGCTCTGTAAATTGCTTATCGGTAAACCATTCTGCATGTTTTTCACTTATTTTCTGACATGCCCAAGCAGCTCTCCAGGCAACTTTTTCATCACTATCGAATATTAGATGGTAAATTATTTTAAAGTCCGAAGGATTTGCAAAAATCTCAAGCACTAAAAAATCAACATAATGCAATGACAATGGTCGGCGAAGGTGTTCTCTGTAATCCATACCTTTTGAATAAATAATCAGCTAAAATTAACAAATCATCTAAATATAATATCCACAATTACTTCAGCACCAACATGTTTATTCAATGAATTTTTTATTTCGGTACGCGAAAGAAACAAGTCATGCCTTAGAACCGAAGATGTTAAATTTACATATAAAACACGGTTCTTTATGTTTAATTCTGAGGTGTATTTTAAAATATTATTCCCAAGCACCAATGGCCATGATTCTATCAGGCGTTTTTCGTAAAGTGGCGTATCAAGATGTTGTTCTTTAAGTACCTGACGAATCACATCACTTAACAATTCGGTGTTTTTTTTTCGCATGATATTTTCTTTGTGTTTCGTGTTCCTTGTTTCATGTTTCGTGTTTCGTGTTCCAAGCAAACTTGTGAATCTATGTTTGGGCTTGTCTGGAGCAGTTTGTGGCAGGCGGCGTATTTCTAGTTTTTATCTCAATTTTAACACTCTTCCAAATTGAGCACCTTGTTCGAAAGACATATTATTCAATTTGTAAAGTTCAACTACTTTAATGCCATAATCTTGTGAAATACTGTACATAGTTTCGCCATCCAACACTTTATGAGTCAAACATTCTTTAGGAGCTTTGACTTTTTTCTTTGAAATATAAACCCTTGTACCAGGTAATAATTCAGCAGTTGTACCAACTTCATTAAATTCACGTATTTTATCCTCGCTTAAATTGAACTCATCTGCAATCATTTCATAAGTATCTGCTTCAAGTGAAGTTACAAAACGAGTCTTATTTACTTCCATAACTTCATGACTAATTTTTGATTCTATCGTTCCAATTGACCCAATATTTGCTTTTTTAGTTGTAGATTTTGGTTCATTATTAATTGAAATTTCTGAGATATATTTACCCAAATCGAACTGATGTAAATTATAATTTTCAATTATCGAAATCAGTTTAAAAGCATAAACCGGATCAGTAGCATATCCTGCTTTTTTTAATCCGAATGCCCAACCTTCATAATCAGTGGGTTTTAAATCGAATAAGAATGCATAGCGACTCCTATTTTTTAAGAATAATGAGTGATCTTCGTATGAATCGAGTACATGATCATATTTTCGAAAACACTCACCAATAGCATCATCGTCTTTATATACTTTATCACCTTTCCAATCGTTACATTTTATTCCAAAATGGTTATTTGAAGCTTTTGAAAAACTGCTTTGACCAGCACCCGATTCAAGTAGACCTTGTGCTAAAGTAATGCTTGCTGGAATACTGAATTCTTTTTGCTGTTTTTGAGCTAATTTGTAATATTGATTAATATAAGATAGATATGCCTGATTTTTAAGTTGTGCAAAGGTTAAAGTGCAAATAGAGAGGAGTATATAAATTATAAGGTATTTCGTCTGATTTTTCATTATTAAAAATTAGTATGTTTATTTGCTACAAAATTATAACTAATTACCCAATTAGCATGTTTTGTTTAGAAATTATTATATTTTTGTACTGAATCGGCAGTTTTTCAGTTTTGAGAATTGAAAATTGTGCAGTTTTGAATATCAAAATTTATATGTTGAAACAAAATAATCTATGCAAAAGAAAACAATCGAAACAAAGTTTAGTATTTATGCTTTTGATGAATTAAGTGCCCAATATCAAATACTAATAAATAAAGCCAAAGAACAAGTTCAAAATGCTTATGCACCCTATTCGGGGTTTCAGGTGGGAGCAGCCATACAACTAGAAAACAATATGATTTTTGCCGGCAGTAATCAGGAGAATTCAGCTTATCCTTCAGGCCTTTGTGCTGAACGTGTGGCTATGTTTTATGCAAATTCACAATGTCCTGAAATACCTGTAAAAACCATTGCTATAGCGGCTTTTACAAAAGGTAAATTTCTTCCTCGCCCTGTTACTCCATGTGGTTCTTGCCGACAAGTTTTATTAGAAACTGAAATGCGTTATGAAAATGATATTACCATTTTATTATACGGTACAGAAGAGATTTTTATGATTGAAAATGTAAAACAATTGCTTCCATTATGCTTCGAAAAGAGTAGTTTGGATGGTTAATTTATCAACAATTAGATTTTTTTTGGTCTAAATTCTTGCTCTTTTTAAATATTATGTGTACATTGCGAACGCAAAGCAGAAAGTTAAATTTTCTGTTATTTTAAGTTTGAAATGTATAACCTAAATATTTTATGACAAAAAGTAAATTCAATATAGAATATGAACTCAAATCGGCATCTATAAATGTTCTTTGGAATTCAATCGGAACAGCCCTTGGACTTGCAGAATGGTTTGCTGATGGCGTAACAGTAAATGAGAATGAATATGCTTTTACATGGGAACAGCATGAACAAATTGCTAATTTATTGTCAGTTAAGACTAATGATAGCATTTCATTCCAATGGGAAGAAGATAAAGATACAGATTGTTATTTTGAGTTGAAAATTGTAATGCAACCAATTACAGGTGATTTGGCGTTGGTTATTACCGATTTTGCAGAACCGGACGACAAAGACGATATGATTTTATTATGGAATAAGCAAATTGAAGTGCTGAGAAGAAAGACTGGAATTTAAATATAAAAACTAATGTATTGAATTTAAGCAATAATGATGAAAACCATTCGGAAATTTAACGAATGGTTTTTCTATTTATATTAGAATAACAATGCTTTATAAATTAAGTGAATTAGCAAGTAAGATAATTGATTATTGAATTTTTTGAAGTAATTTTGTTGTCTCAAAAAAAAAATATGCATGTTTAGAATTAAAAAAATCGATTCATACGTTTTTAAACGATTTTTTACGCTCTTTTTGATGACTTTTCTCATCTGCATTTTCATTCTGTTAATGCAGTTTTTGTGGAAACATGTTGCTGAATTGGTTGGAAAGGGAATTAGTTGGTCGGTACTGGCAGAATTCTTTGTTTATGCTATATTTTCGCTGGTTCCTATGGCTTTGCCTTTGGCTATTTTATTAGCTTCACTGATGACTTTTGGGAATTTAGGTGAAAATTTTGAGCTGACAGCAATGAAAGCTGCAGGAATTTCACTGTTTAGAATTATCCGGCCCCTGATTTTTTTTATATCACTGGTTTGTGTCGGTGCATTTTATTTTTCCAACTATGTACTTCCTATTGCACAAACAAAACTCTGGACTTTAATATTTTCATTACGTCAAAAATCGCCGGAGTTTGACATTCCGGTTGGCGAATTTTATTCAGGTATCAGCAATGTAAATATTTATGTCAGAGCAAAAGAGGGTAAACTACTGAAAGACATGATGATTTATGATTTCTCAGGAGGATTTGAAAATGCAACAGTAATGGTTGCTGATTCTGGTCGAGTTCAATTTACTGAAGACAATAAATACCTGCTTCTTTCACTTTACGATGGTGAAAGTTTTGAAAATCTTAAAAAACAACGTATTAGTTCATCCTCCACAAGTATTCCTTACCGTAGAGAAACATTTAAGCTAAAAGAAATGTTACTTGATTTTAATACTGAATTTAGCCGTTTCGACGAATCTTTGCTTCAGGATCAACATGTCAGTAAAAATTTTAAGCAGTTAACCCATTCTATTGATTCTGTAGGTGAAATTGCCGAAATCAGAGGAAAGGAACAAAGCAAAGAAATGGTTAAACAACATTTTTTTGGAAGGGAAGAAATGTATGGAAAGCAACTGACTGACACTGTTCCAAAAGTAGCCAATCAATATCATTACAATTCCGATACATTGTTTCTTACTTTTAACCAAGATCAAATGTTACGTGCAAGTGGAACTGCAGTGGCTTTGGCTAGGGCGATAAAAGAGCAGATCCAATATAATAAAATGATGTTAGATGAACCTGTAAAATATGTTATGCGGCACGAAATTGAAAGGCATCGAAAATTTACACTTTCTTTTGCTTGTTTGATTTTCTTTTTCATAGGTGCGCCTCTTGGGGCAATAATTCGCAAAGGAGGATTAGGAACTCCGGTTGTTATTTCGGTTATAATGTTCATTATTTATTATATAATTGATAATACCGGATATAAAATGGCACGCGAAGGTCTATGGGCTTCGTATCAGGGTATGTGGCTAAGTTCAAGCATACTACTTCCGGTCGGCATTTTTCTGACTTACAAAGCGGTGGTTGATGCTACATTATTTAACATGGAACAATACAATAAGTTTTGGAGATTTATCAAAAGGAAAGTCAATGCATTAGTAAACAATTCGCACGAGGTTGTATTACTTGATGATCCAAATGATTGATTTTCTTATGATTAATTCAAATTAAAATAATAAAACAAATTACTATATTATGAAATTAAATTCAATTGAAGAAGCACTTTTAGATATAAAAGATGGAAAATTTGTCATTGTAGTAGATGATGAAGATCGTGAAAATGAGGGCGATTTTGTCTGTGCCGCCGAAAAAATGACACCCGAAATGATTAATTTTATGATTACTCATGGTCGGGGTTTGGTTTGTGCTGCTATTACAGAGGAGCGCTGCGAAGAGCTTGATTTAGAAATGCAGGTAAACAAAAATACCTCTATTCATTCTACACCATTCACTGTCAGCATTGACAAGTTAGAAGGTTGTACTACAGGTGTATCAGCAGCCGACCGCGCTGCAACATTTACTGCATTGACTGATTTAAACTCAAAACCTGATACTTTTGGAAGGCCGGGTCATGTTTTTCCATTGAGAGCACGTACTAAAGGTGTATTACGCAGGGCTGGTCACACAGAGGCAGCCGTAGATTTAGCACGTTTATCGGGTTTGTATCCTGCAGGTGCTCTAATTGAAATAATGAATGAAGATGGTACAATGTCGCGTTTACCAGAGTTGATAAAAATATCAAAAAAATTCAATTTGAAAATTATCAGCATTGAAGAATTAATTGCTTATCGCCTGAAAACAGAATCGTTAGTTGAAAAAGGTGTAAAAGTAAATATGCCAACAGCTTATGGTGACTTTAAATTGATTCCTTTTCGCCAATCGTCTAATGGGTTGGAACATATCGCTTTAATAAAAGGTGAGTGGAAAGAAAATGAACCTGTTTTAGTAAGGGTTCATTCCTCTTGTATGACTGGTGATATTTTTGGTTCAATGCGTTGTGAATGTGGCGAACAATTGCACAAAGCCATGCAACTAATTGAAAAAGAAGGCAAAGGAGTTATTGTTTATATGAATCAGGAAGGTCGCGGAATTGGTCTTATGAATAAAATTAAGGCTTATAAATTGCAAGAAGAAGGTATGGATACAGTTGATGCAAACCTTCATCTTGGATTTGATGCCGACGAACGTGATTATGGAGTTGGTGCCCAAATCCTTCGCGAAGTAGGAATAACAAAAATTCGATTGATGTCAAATAATCCTATAAAACGTATTGGTTTAGAGGCTTATGGTCTTTCAATTATTGAAAATATACCACTTGAAGTTAGCCCGAATAAACACAATGCATTTTATATGCAAACGAAAAAAGCGAAAATGGGACATGTGCTTAAAAATGTTAAGTAGGAATTGAAGAGTTTGAAAGGTTGACGTTCCGTGTTCAGAGTTTCATGTTTCGTGTTTCATGTTTCATGTTTTGAGTAAACTTCTGGAACTGCTTCTGGAATCCCCTTTAGGGGGCTGGTGGCAGCAGTTTAAATGTTTTTTTAATTTGTATTTTATGAAAACCGCATTTATTACAGGCGCTACATCAGGATTTGGTAGAGCTATTGCGTTTCGATTAGCAGGTTTGGGATATCGACTTATCATCACAGGCCGAAGAGCTGAGCGATTGGCTGATTTGACCAAAACTTTGATCTCCGATTATTCAATTGAAGTTTTCCCTCTTTGCTTTGATGTTCGTGATAATATTGAATGTACAAATGCAATACAATCGCTACCTGAATCATTTCAAACTATTGATATTCTGATTAATAATGCAGGACTTGCTGCCGGTGCTTTGCCCTTTGATAAAAGTGATTTAGAAGATTACGATCAAATGATTGATACTAATGTTAAGGGACTCTTATATATTACAAAATTGATTGTTCCGGGAATGATTGAGAGACAAAAGGGTCATATAATCAATATTTCTTCCATTGCCGGCATTGAAGTTTATCCCAATGGTAGTGTTTATTGTGCTTCAAAACATGCGGTAAATGCAATTACCAAAGGATTGAGAATCGATTTAGTAAAATATGGTATAAAAGTAAGTTCTGTTTCACCAGGAATGGCTGAAACAGAATTTTCGGTAGTTCGATACCATGGCGATGAGGAAAAAGCAAAAGCAGTGTATGCCGGATTGACTCCACTAAATGCTGAAGATATTGCCGATGCAGTTGAATTTATCATAAGCCGCCCCGAACATGTTTGCATAAATGATATTCAAATAAATCCAGCACAACAAGCAAATACATATATTTCGCACCGACTTTAAGAATTAAAAGTCCGATTGAGAAAGTTTTTTAATTGGAAATCATAATATTTAAAAAAAAAACTCTATTTTTGTGAGTGCTAATAAGTTTAGTACTTTAACAAAAGAAGAAAATGTAGAAATACTTTTCGAAATTCACAAATAAAACGTTGAAAATGAACCCACTTGATTTAAACAAGGAGCCTGAAATCGTACCAAGCGATAGTACTGAAAATGCTGTAATTATTGATGTTGCAGAGCCGGTTGAAGTTATAGAACCGATTGTAGCTGCTGAACCAATTGAAGTTACCCAAATCTTGGAAGTATCTGAAAAGATGGAAGTAAAAGAAAAAAAGGTAAAAAAAGCAAAACCAGATGTTAGCTTGGATATTATTGTTGAAGAACAACCAAACGAAATTAAATCTACAATTCCTGATTATTCGTTAAGTTCAAAATCGGAATTGATAGATGCTTTAAAGTTGCTAATCAACGATGAAGTAGATGCAGTGAAAGATCAAGTGGAACATATCAAACAATTGTTTTACAAAAAAACAAAATTAGAAATCGAAGAACAAAAGAAGCATTTTTTCGAAGAAAATGGTGAAGATGAAGAATTTGTAGCTGCAAAAGATGACTTGGAAGAGATTTTTAAAGGGCTTTTAAACGAATTTCGTGTAAAAAAAGCTGCTTTAATGGTACAATTGGAAAAAGAAAAAGAAACAAATCTGCTTCAAAAACAGCATCTTTTAGAAGAAATGAAAGTGTTGGTGGCGAGTAACGACGATGTTTCGACACATATAAATGAATTTCGTTCGTTACAACAAAAGTGGAAATCAATAGGACAAGTGCCACAAACTGCTTCCACCGAACTTTGGAAGCAATATAATTTGTATCAGGAGTCATTCTGGGATTTGATAAAGATTAACAACGAATTACGCGAATACGACTTCAAGAAAAATCTGGAATCAAAATCGCTACTTTGCGATGCAGCCGAAAAATTGGTTGACGAAACAGATGTAATCTCAGCATTTCAGAAACTTCAAAAATTACATGAAGAATGGCACGATTTAGGACCTGTGGCTCGCGAAATACGTGAACAGATTTGGAATCGATTCAAAGAAGCTTCAACAGCTATCAATAAAAAACATCAATCCTTTTTCGATAGCATTCGGAAGATGGAAGAAGAAAATTTGATTACCAAAAATGCTTTGTGCGAAAAAATTGAAGCATTTGATTTCAGCCATCTAAATAACTATCGAGTTTGGGACGATGCAACAAAAACAGTTTTGGCATGGCAGGAGGAATGGAGAACAATTGGATTTGCACCACGAAAAGTAAATCAAAAAATATTCGATCGTTACCGTAAAGCCTGTGATGCTTTTTTTGCTGCAAAAGGTGAATTCTACAAGGAAACAAAAAATGTATTGACTCAAAATTCAGATAAGAAAAAAGCATTGTGCGAACAAGCTGAAGCTTTAAAAGACAGTACAGACTGGAAAGATACCGGCGAGAAACTTATCCTTTTGCAAAAAGAATGGAAAACTATTGGCCCTGTTGCCAAAAAATTCTCAGACGATTTATGGAAACGGTTTATTGCAGCTTGCGATTATTTTTTCGAACAAAAAAATAAAAGCACTTCGGGTCAGCGTAATGCCGAAACAGAAAATCTGGCAAAAAAGAAAGAGCTTATTGCTAAAATCATTGGTTTTGAAAAACTGGAAAGTGCCAGTGAATCGCTAGCTGAATTACGGAATTTGATGGCAGAATGGAATACCATTGGGCATGTACCTTTTAAAGAAAAGGATAAAGTTTACAAAGAATATCGCGAAGCGGTTGACAAACAATTTGAAATACTCAATGTAGATGCTTCCAGCAGGCGCATGGATACTTTCCGTACTAACATAAAGGATATGAGCGCGAAAGGCGATAATAAACTTTACCGCGAACGCGAAAAATTGGTGCGTGCATTTGAACATTTGAAATCGGAAATTGCTACATACGAAAACAATATAGGTTTCTTTTCTTCGTCTTCAAAAAAAGGAGGAGGTTTAATCAAAGAAATGGAACGAAAAATTGAATCATTAAAAGAAGAAAGCAAATTAATAGAACAAAAAATTAATTTGATTGATCAGAATAGCTAAAAGAAAGGCTGTTATCCATAAGCGGATAACAGCCTTTCTTAATAATACACAATGAGTTAACTTCACTCACTTTTACTTTGTTACGTTGCCCTTCAAACACTTTACCCATTTCGTCAACAATGGTTTGAGTGCCGGGTATGCATTTGAGTGATTTTCTATTAGTGTTTAACTACCAGCTTATTCTGATATACATTTATACCATCCGAGACCACTACGGAATATATTCCATTTCTAAATGTTGAAGTAGGAATATTAAACTTCTTCTGTTTTTTAGTACCGGAATATACAGTAGAACCGTAACAGTCAACTACAGTAATTGAGTATGATAATGCGGTGGTAGTACTTTCGGTAGTGGATGAAAGCCCTGAACTTTTTGCTGAAATATCTTCGGCAATACTTACTTCTACTCCATTAGAAGCTGGATTAGGTGTAAGATTCAATAGAAATGGCACAAAATTATCAGTATGGAATCTAAAGTTTTTGCTGAATGACCCACAACTATTACTAGCCGTACATGTCAATGTAATTGAAGTACTTGAAGATTTTGCAGATATATCAATTATACCACCATTGTTTGACCAAAATACAGGTTTACCGGGCGGATAATTGACTGCTACAGACCAAGAATAACTAGTGGCAAAACCAAAGCAATCAATTATTGACAACACACCACCATAAGGATATGCACCTGTTTTTGGTAACATCTTAACGCTGCCATAATCAAAATCTTCCATCGTTAAATTTGAAATATTGTCAACACATAATGATACTGGATACCCTACGGTTAAATACTTGGTTAATGTTAACACCTGATTAATTGTAGCAGATAATGTTACATGATTGTTATCAAGCTTAGTAAGAGTTGCTGTATTACCAGTTTGTTGTAATGAGACAATATTTGCCGGAGTAACGCTCCAAATTACTGTGCTTCCTGGCACTAAACTATTTATAGTAAATACAGCTTGATCGCATATTGGAGAAGTACCAGAGATTGCATATTGAAATCTATTTCCTACACCAACTGCATACCACGCATTAGTTACAGCTGCAACTTCAACAGAATTTACACCAAATAAATCGATAGCAGCATTAATAGAATAAAAACGTGCATCTGAATAGCCACTGGAGCTTAGTAAATAATTGGTTTCCATTCTATAAACAATTCTGGCTGCATTGTTAATTCCAATACCATCAACAAAATAATTATTTCCAATATCATTAGTTCCAGTACCACCTTGAGATAGAAGAAAAAACCAAAAATTACCAACTCCGCTATTTATGTGTACACCACATCTATCATTAATATTTGTCGGAGTACATTCAACAGTATTAGCCCAATGTATTCCAAGATAGGTGCTAGGTTGATTAAATTGATCTGGATTATTCATCGATCTAAGACCTCCCCAAAAAACATCTTCACCACATATCCAAGTTTGTTTTCCTGTGGTTGACCATTGTTCAACACATGCCCCCCAAATATCAGAGAGGCTTTCATTCAATGCTCCTGATTCTTTCTCGTAAGTCAAACCGATTCCATTGCCGACAGAACTATTACATACTGCATGACCTAATTCATGAGCACAAATATCTAAACTTACTGTTGGGTCAAAGAAAAGACCATCACCATAAAACATCGCCTTTTGGGTTGGAAGCCAAAAAGCATTATCCATATTGATTGGGACAAAATCATTATTTGCATCAAGTGCTCGAGTTTGGACATGTACATAACTTCTGATTGTACCATTGTTATTGTCGTAACTCACTCTATTATGAACCGTATGAAAATAATCAAACGTCATTTCTGCTCCCCAATGAGCATCTAGTGCTGCATTATCATGATTTGTATTATTGAACTCTGCTGTTGTCCAATTATTATCATTATCCGTGAAATCAGTTGCATTAGCCACACCATTAGTGACATCTGAAACGAAAAATGCTGGATTTCTATTAAAGTTAAGTGTTTGTATTACTGTATTGGTTAATCCTCTAGTTGATTCTTGTAAGCGAAAAGTGCCAGAAACCAAATCTGTACTAATTGTTCTACTGCCGGAATATATTGTTGAAGCAGATCCAGTGGCATTTACATGATATACTAAAGGTTGAACTTTAATCATTTCATTGGTTTCACAGTCAATATATCCGTAGAAATTATCCAAAATAGTTTCCCCAATTAAATTTGCTTTATATGCTAGATGCCATATATCAGCAGCGTCTTTTACAAATACAACTTCATAATTAGTTCCCCTAACTGATATTGGACTTTCTACACTTGTCTCTAATTCTAATGCTCTCACATTGTATTTCCCTGTTTTTCTTGACAAGCCGTGTTTTTCTAACACCGATTCGAAAGTAAATTTTGGCTTGCTATTTATAGTTTTCGGGAGTCTTGCGAAGTCACCATTCAAAGAGACTATTCGTCCTGATTTGTCTTTGTGAATAATAAATTCACAGAATTCAACTTTAATACCATTAACTACTTGTTGATATTTCTCGTGCGTCATACCCAAATCATCAGTAATTGTTTTGTAAAGGTAAAAATCAACACCAACCTCAGACTTCAGTATCTTTTTCAGAAACTCTTTTGTTTCCTTTGACGTCTGAGGCTTAATACCTCCACTTATAAGTGCAAACTTAATAGTACCATCATTGGTGCTGTCTTTCACTAAAATAATTTGTTGAGAGCTGACACTATTAAACGTGCTAAATAGAATCAATAATACTAATTTCAAAATTATTTTTTTCATGTTTTTTAAATTAATTAAAGGGTTATTTTAAAAATAGATTGTTTGGTTGACAAGATAAAGATACTCTTATCAGAGGGTTGAACTGCTTTTATCGAAAGGGAAATATCATTTAGAGTGTCTTTATAAATTGTTTCTATAGTTTTAAAATCGTTACTTGTTTTGAAGATAGAAAAACCAGAACCAAAATACTTTATTTTATTTTTAATTGCTATTGCATAGTATGAGCCCGCTAAATCATTGATATTTTTTAATAGTTCCCACGTCGCTCCTCCATTAGTTGTTTTGTAAACGTTGTTATTGTATGTGAATGCATAGCCAACATTGTCATCAATAAAACTTAGGCAGGTTACAAACTCAGCCAATGAATTTATTTCTATCCAAGTATTTCCCCCATCAACGGTTTTGAGTAAAGTCCCAAAACTACCATGATCAACTGCAAATCCACCATAAGCATATCCTACATTATAGCTTGTAAAGAATAATTGACCGACCCCTCCGAATCCATCGTAATTGAAAACTGTTTCCCAATTACTTCCTCCATTTGTAGTCTGGAGTATATCACCTGTCCAACAGACATATCCAATCTTTGATGTTTTAAAGTTAATTCCACTATAAGCAGAACCACACTGAAAGTTCCCAAGGCTACTCCAATTTTTGCCTCCATCTTTACTAAAACAAACACCACATCGGTCATCTCTGGTATTATAAGTGGCATATACTGAATCAGAACTCTTTGCATATATTGTCCTAATTATTGATGAAGAACTTTTATTGATATAAACAGGTATCACTTTCCACGTATTACCGCCATCAATAGTTTTTGCAATCACTGCTGTACCAGTATTTACTTCAAACCCTCCAGATATAAATCCAACATCTTTATTTGCAAAACTTATATCCGTAGGGGTTGCATTTTCGAATACCTTAGTAATAGTGATTGAATTGTCAAAGTCGCTATTATTTGTACAACCGATCAGAGAAAGCAGCCATAAGAAAGAGATTATCTTTAAATATATAGTTTTCATACACAAAGTTTGATAACAATAATGACATCTTTATCATCGTTGTCTTTTTCAAACCCTGTTCCTCCCATCAGAAGAAACAGAGCAATTACAGTAAATAGAACTGTTTTTGTTTTCATAATCATACTTTTTTTTATTCAAATATCAATTCATTATAAATATGCAATAGTATTTAAGAACGTTGGATATGTATAATTAACAGTATTCGATGTATTTAACAATAACCAGAATCAGTTTAGCTTTTACTTCAACCAATTTATGTTTGAGATAAACTTATACGGTATGAACCTCTTTCAGTATAGGTAAAGACCGAACTAATTCAGTTTTCAGATAAATTGGTTTATAAAGAAGCTGAATTAGTTTAAGTTTTTACCAAAATAGTTCAGCTTTAGGTTGAATTAATTGAGTTTTAAAGTAAACATGCTTTATTTTACTTTAACTCCGCTCGGTGTTGTGATTTTACCTTGCCCTTCAAACAATTTACCCATTTCGTCCACAATGGTTTGGGTGCCGGGTATGCCTTGCTTGGCTGCCGATTTGGCAGAGCTGTAGATAGAGAGTGCAGCTTGATATGCATCGCTTCCTGCGGCAGCACGGGTGTCGGTCAACATCTCGGCAATACTCATAAGCTCAGCACTTACCCGGCGGGTAGCTTTTACAAAATCGAGGTCTTTTTTGTACTCGTTCAAATCAGTAAATGGTGGTACTACCATTGGTTGTTGTAATCCAAAAGCCAAACCTTTTTCGGCAAACGGAATGCGGGCATCATCAAGTTTTGTAAGATGTTTACGCTCATCTGTCGATAGTTTAATAGCAAAAGGTAACTTAGCCTTAACTTGAGCTAATAATTCAATTAAATCTTTTTCGTCTAGTTCCGAAAAAGTGGCTGTAATTAAATTTGACATAATAAAAAGTTTTAAATTGTTTATAAAATTTTACTTTGAAATAAATTAATTAAAATCTGGTCAAAGGTATGGTTAATATCGAAAGTTGTTATATTAACAGCTTTAATTTATTTATATTTAGTGTTTGTTGATATTTTAAGTTTTTAAAAAAATCCGACATAAAAAAGGCTGTTATCCATAAGCGGATAACAGCCTTTTTTAATAGTTAGCTATGATAGATTATTTATACCCATCTTCGTGTACACTTTTTACCGAACGTCCTGAAGGATCATTCAAATTTTTGAATGCAGCATCCCATTCCAACGCAATAGGTGTGCTACACGCCACAGATGGCACTGATGGTACACATTGTGAAGCAGCATCCGAAGGGAAGAAATCCGTAAAAATAGTACGGTAATAATACTCTTCCTTGTTCATGGGTGGATTGATTGGATATGTTTCATTAATTTTTGACATTTGTTCGTCAGATACAAGTTCTGTAGTCATTGCACGCAAGGTATCAATCCAGTTGTATCCAACACCGTCGGAGAATTGCTCTTTTTGACGCCAAGCCACACTTTCGGGTAAATAGCTTTCGAATGCTTTACGCAAAATCCATTTTTCCATTTTTCCATCTCCATTTCTACCGCACATCTTATCTTTTGGATTTAAACGCATGGCAATGTCCATAAATTCTTTATCCAGAAATGGCACTCGACCTTCAACTCCCCACGAAGCTAATGATTTGTTGGCTCGTAAACAGTCGTATAGATGAAGTTTCTCAATTTTACGAACTGTTTCTTTGTGGAATTCTTCTGCACTTGGCGCTTTGTGGAAATAAAGGTAACCACCAAAAATCTCGTCGGCACCTTCGCCCGAAAGGACCATTTTTACACCCATCGATTTGATAACACGAGCCAGCAAATACATAGGTGTACTTGCACGGATGGTTGTTACATCATAAGTTTCGATATGGTAAATTACGTCGCGAATGGCATCAAGTCCTTCCTGAACGGTGAAATGTATTTCATGGTGAATAGTTCCAATATGATTGGCTACCAAACGTGCAGCTGCCAAATCGGGCGAACCAATTAAACCTACTGCAAAAGAGTGAAGTTGATTTCCCCATGCACCACCAACATTTGCCGATTGTTTGGCTGCAATTTTCATTGCCACAGCCGAAATGATAGATGAATCCAATCCTCCCGAAAGTAAAACACCGTAAGGCACATCGGCCATTAACTGACGTTCAACTGCCGCTTCCAATGCATCATGGAGTTGTTCAATGCTTGAATCATTATTTTTTACGGCTTCAAAACTTTGCCAGTCACGGCTATACCATTGTGTAGGTTTACCGTCGGGGCTATAATAATATTGTCCCGGAAGGAATTCTTCAATTTTGGTACAATATCCTTCTAACGCTTTCAATTCCGAAGCTACATAGTAAGTTCCTTCGGCATCCCAACCTTGATAAAGAGGAATGATACCAATATGATCACGACCGACCATAAAAATATCTTTCTCGATATCGTAGAGCGCAAAAGCAAAAATTCCATTCAAATCTCCCATGAATGCAGGACCTTTTTCGCGATAAAGTGCGAGGATTACTTCACAGTCCGACTTGGTAAGGAACTCATATTTACCTTCAAATTGTTTGCGTATTTCCTGATGGTTATAAATTTCACCGTTTACAGCCAACACTAATTTTCCATCTTTGCTGAACAACGGTTGCTTTCCAGACTCAGGATCCACAATTGATAAACGTTCGTGTGCTAAAATAGCTTTATCATCGGAATATACTCCCGACCAGTCCGGCCCACGATGCCGTATACGTTTTGACATTTTCAATACCTGAGGTCTCAGTGCTTGAGCCTGCTGTTTTATATCGAATGCACATACAATTCCACACATAATTTTTTAGTTTATTGAGTTTCGTGTTTCGTGTCCAAGAACACGAAACGTTAAACGATTAATGTTTTATGAATATCTTCGGCCACTTTACGCCCGGAAGCAATTGCACGTACCACCAAACTGGCTCCCATAGCAGCATCGCCGGTTGCAAATACTTTATTTACATTACTTTGGTTGGTTTTATCAACAGCCACATTTCCACGACCATCAAATTCAACACCAAGCTCTGTTAACAGACCTTCGTGAACAGGATGAATAAATCCAAGTGCAAGAAACACCAAATCGGCTTTGATAATATCGGTTTTACCGGTAGGTTTCATGTTCCAACGTCCGCTTTCGTCTTTAGTCCATTCAACTTCTTCCACCAAAACTTCAGTTAGTTGACCGTCTTTACCAATAAATTGGTTGGTATTCAGACTCCATTTACGAATACATCCTTCCTTATGTGAACTTGAAGTTTTCAGAATGTTAGGATAATAAGGCCAAGGGGTATCAGGATTTTTATCTACCGGAGGTTGTGGTAAAATCTCGATCTGAGTAACTTTAACAGCACCCTGACGAATAGAAGTTCCAACACAATCGGAACCTGTATCGCCACCACCAATTACCAATACGTGTTTGTCTTTTGCATTGATAATACTTTCAGGTGCAACTTCTTCGCCCATGATAAGTTGGTTTTGTTGGCTTAAAAATTCCATGGCGTAATAAATTCCTTTCAAGTCGCGACCTTCCGGAGTAATGTTTCGTGGATGACCTGCACCGATAGCAATACAAACTGCATCGAATTCTTTCATGATTTTTTTACCGGCAACATCTTTTCCAACTTCAGTATTGGGTTTAAATTCAATACCTTCTTCCAATAATTGTGATAAACGACGATCGATGATGTTTTTGTTCAGTTTGAAGTTTGGAATACCGTAACGCATCAAACCGCCTAATGTATTGTCTTTTTCGTAAATAGTAACATTATGACCTTTACGATTTAATTGTTGTGCTGCAGCCAATCCAGCTGGTCCTGAACCAATAACAGCAATTTTCTTTCCTGTACGGGTTTTAGGTGGTTGTGCTTTTATTAATCCTTCGATAAAGCCTACTTCGGTAACAGCAGCTTCATTTTCACGGATGGTTACCGGAGCTTCGTGCAATGCCAACACGCATGATTTTTCGCATGGTGCAGGACAAATGCGGCCGGTAAAATCAGGAAAGTTATTTGTTTCGTGAAGGTTTTCAATTCCTTCTTTCCATTTTCCTTTGTAAATCAAATCTTGCCATTCCGGCATTTTGTTGCCCAGTGGACAAGCCCAATGGCAAAACGGTATACCACAGTCCATACAACGTGAAGCTTGTAATTTGCGGTCTTCACGGTTTAAGGTCTGTTCAACTTCCCCAAAGTCGTAAATTCGTTCGTTTACAGGACGATAGCCTGCATCCTTGCGGGGTATTGTTATAAATGCTCTAGGATTTCCCATGATGAATTTTGTTTCGTGTTTCTTGTTTCGAGTTTAGCGTTTCGCGTATTCATTAACATGAAACACTAAACACTAAACTCAAAACGAATTAAATTAATAATCGCGCTCAACCTGAGCAATTTTCTTGTTGATGGCTTCCATTTTTTCTTCTTGTAATACTTTTTTGTATTCAATTGGCACAATTTTCTTGAATTTATCAACATACTGACTCCAGTTGTCTAAAATTTGTTTTGCGCGTGTACTTCCTGTGTATTTCAGGTGGTTAGCAATCAGACCTTGTACTTCTTTGCTGTCATGGCTATCTTCAATTAATGATAGTTCAACCATTTCCATGTTACAGAAGAAGTCAAAATCACCTTTTTCATCAAGTACATAAGCTACTCCCCCACTCATTCCGGCAGCGAAGTTTCGACCAGTTTGACCAAGAACAACGGTACGACCACCGGTCATATATTCGCAACAGTGGTCACCAGCACCTTCAACAACAGCAATTGCCCCGGAGTTTCGAACACAAAAACGTTCACCTACAACTCCATTTATATAAACCTCACCCGAAGTTGCACCATATAATATAGTATTACCGGCAATAATATTTTCTTCAGGTTTAAAAGTACTTTCTTTAGGTGCTTTCACTACAATTTTACCTCCAGAAAGTCCTTTTCCTACATAATCATTCGCTTCACCGTTCAGTTCAAAGTAAATTCCTTTGCTTAGGAATGCTCCAAAACTTTGTCCGGCAGAACCGTCAAAATATGCCTTAATTGTATCTTCGGGTAAACCAATTTGACCATAACGTTTTGCAATTTCGCCCGAAAGCATTGCACCAACTGTTCGGTCGGTATTTTTTATTTTCGATTTAATTTGAACCGGCATGCACAAATCCAATGCTGGAAGCGATTTTTTGATTAATTCGCGATCCAATACTGCATCTAATTTATGATCCTGATCTTTTATATGTCTAAGCGCGTTCATACCATTCGTTGGAACAAACATAATCTTAGTCAAATCAACTTTATCAATTTTAGCTAAACCCGGAACGTTTTTGCGCTCTAGTAGTTCTGCATGACCAATAATTTCATCCAAACTGCGGAAGCCCATTTGAGCAAGGTGTTCGCGAACATCCTCAGCTATAAACTTGAAGAAGTTAACCAGATATTCATGTTTTCCGGTGAAATGTTTACGTAATACCTCATCTTGTGTGGCAACACCAACCGGACAAGTATTTAAGTGACATTTACGCATCATTACACAACCTAAAATTAATAGCGCACTTGTTGCAAATCCATATTCTTCGGCACCAAGTAATGCTGACATTATAATGTCGCGACCGGTTTTCAATTGACCATCGGCTTGTAATTTTATTTGACCACGCAAATTGTTCAATACCAATGTTTGTTGTGTTTCAGCTAAACCAATTTCCATAGGTAGACCGGCATGTTTAATTGAGCTTGAAGGACTTGCACCAGTTCCACCTTCGGCACCACTTATCAATATCAAGTCAGCTTTCGCTTTTGCAACTCCGGCAGCAATAGTTCCAACACCAGTTTCCGATACCAACTTCACACTAATCATAGCAGTTGGGTTAATATTTTTCAAGTCATAGATTAGCTGAGCCAAATCCTCTATAGAATAAATATCGTGATGTGGTGGAGGCGAAATCAACGAAATTCCAGGAATGGAGTGACGGGTTTTTGCAATAATTTTATCAACTTTATGACCCGGAAGTTGACCACCTTCGCCGGGTTTTGCTCCTTGAGCAATTTTAATTTGAATCTCATCGGCATTTACCAGATATTCGGCAGTAACACCAAAACGACCTGAGGCAACTTGTTTGATTGCACTACGGGTAATCAAACCATCTTCACGTTTTTTATAACGTTCAGGATCTTCGCCACCTTCACCGGTATTGCTTCGTCCACCCAAAATATTCATGGCCATAGCCATTGCTTCATGGGCTTCACGACTGATTGAACCATAAGACATTGCTCCGGTTACGAAACGTTTTGTAATGTTTTCAATTGGCTCAACTTCATTTATATCAATTGGATTACGTTTGTAGTCCATTAAATCGCGAATAAAGATAGGAGTTGCTTTATCGTCAACAGCCTGTACATATTCTTTGTATTTCTGATAATCGTTCGTTTTTGTTGCAATTTGCAAACGAGCTATTGTTTCAGGATTCCAAGCATGTTTTTCACCATCATTGCGATAAGCGTATTCACCCAAATTTTTCAAATGGGTAGTATCAGCACCTTCAACAGGGAAATAAGCATCAAAATGTGGTTTTATAACTTCATCAGCTACATCATCAATATCAATTCCCTGAATGGCTGAAGTTACACCTGTAAAGTATTTTTCCAGAAGATTTGATGAAATTCCAATAGCTTCAAAAATGTGAGCTCCACGATAACTACGTAAAGTAGAATTACCCATTTTAGACAATACTTTGAGCAAACCTTTGTTTACAGCTTTAATATAGTGTTTTTTAGCTGTATCCATATCCATTTGAACATCACCTTCTTTAATCCTGTCGTTGATAATTGCAAATACCATGTAAGGATTTACTGCATTTGCACCAAACCCAAACAAAAGAGCGAAATGCATTACTTCACGTGGTTCGGCAGATTCAACTACAATATCAATTTGCATTCTCTTCCGTTTTTGAACTAAATACAAATGAACCGCTGAAACTGCAAGTAATGATGGTATTGGAGCATGTGTAGCATCTACACCACGGTCACTCAATACAATATAATTCTTTCCATCATCTACAGCTTTTTCAACTGATAAGCAAAGTTCCTGAATGGCTTTTTCAAGACCGGCAGCTCCCGATTTTGGATCGAAAAGCATTGGTAATGAGATAGTATAGAATCCTTTGTAATTAAGATTCATCAAAATGTCGAATTGAGAGTTGGTGATAACCGGACTCTTCAATTTTACCATTTTACATATTTCGTTTGCAGGTTCCAACAGGTTTTGGTTTACAGAACCAATATAACCAGTTAACGACATTACCAATTCTTCACGAATCGGATCAATTGGTGGATTGGTAACCTGTGCAAATTGTTGACGAAAATAGTTGAATAATCGTTGTGGTTTATCAGAGAAAACTGATAATGCAACATCATTTCCCATTGATGAAGTTGGTTCGTAGCCGTCATTTGCCATTGGTAAAATCAGACGTTCCACATCTTCTTTTGAATAACCGAAAGCATTCAATAATGTTTGATAATTGTTCAATTCATTTTTTACGCTACGACCTGAAGAAATATCATCTAAATTTATACAGTTCTGTTTCAACCAATCACGATATGGGAACGCTTTAGCAAGTCCTTCTTTCAATTCGTTATCGTAGAAAATCTGACCTAATTCGGTATCAACCATTAGCATTTTTCCTGGTTTCAAACGACCTTTAGCTTTGATATTAGCAGGTTCAAATTCTACGGTTCCTGTTTCTGAAGCAATAATCATTATATCATCATGTGTAACCAAGTAGCGGGCAGGACGAAGACCGTTACGGTCTAACATACCACCGGCATATCGTCCATCACTGAAAAGCAAACAGGCAGGACCATCCCAAGGCTCCATAAATGTACTATGATATTCGTAGAAAGCTCTTAAATTATCGGATATTGGATTTTTTTGATTCCAGCTCTCAGGAACAAGCATTGCCATAGCATGTGGTAAGCTTTTACCCGACATTACCAAAAATTCAAGTGCGTTATCAAGTGTTGCACTGTCGCTCATTCCCGGTTGGCAGATAGGATATAAATCTTGAAGATTTCCAAGTTGGTCTGATTTTAAAACACTTTCGCGTGATTCCATCCATTGACGATTTCCACGAATTGTGTTAATTTCACCATTATGACCCAACATACGGAATGGTTGTGCTAAATCCCAGGTTGGAAAAGTATTGGTACTAAAACGAGAGTGAACCAATGCAATGCCACTGGTAAAATTTTTATCGGATAAGTCAGGGAAATATTCACGCAATTGCAATGAAGTCAACATTCCCTTATAAATCATTTGTTTGGTTGAAAGACTGACAATGTAAAAGCTACGATCCTTGGCAATAGCAGATTTTTGCATTGAATTTTCAATCTTTTTGCGAAGTACGTACAACTTCAGTTCTAGTTCTTGTTGTGAGTTGCTACCGGTAATAAAAATTTGTTTGGTTGCTGGTTCATTTGAAGCAGATATTTCACCAAGAATATCACTATTGACAGGGACGTCACGTATTGAGAGTAAAGTAAGGCCTTCTTTTTCAACGTGTTCTTTAATCACGTTTATGCAGAGTTCTTGCTTTTTAGTATCCTTTGGAAGAAAAACAAGCCCGGTTCCATACTTGCCTTTGGCTGGAACTGGGATACCTTGTAATAATATAAACTCATGTGGAATTTGTAGCAAAATTCCTGCACCGTCTCCGGTTTTGTTGTCGGCACTTTCAGCTCCACGGTGAACCATGTTTTCCAGAACCTGAAGTCCGTTTGTAACAATGTCATGCGATTTTTCGCCGTGAAGATTTAATACCAAGCCAACGCCACACGCATCGTGCTCATTCTGGGGTGAATAGAGCGATCGCTGCTCGTATTCGTCTGATAGAAATGGATTTGAACTAGTCATTATCGTTAATTGTTCTTTTTTTATACACTTATAAACAGTATGTTACTGCCTATAGTTTGTGCTTTTTAGTTATATTGTTTAGTTGCAAAATAGTGGGAAAACCCCCAAAGGCTTTCCCACTATTAAATAAATACAAATGGTTATTTACCTTAGTAATTAGCGAATGAAAAGTAATTCTCTGTATTTAGGTAATGTCCACATTTCGTCATCAACTATCAATTCAAGTTTGTCAATTTCGTAACGAATTAAATCGAAATATGGTAATACATCATCGTGGTATGCCAGTGCTTTCTTATCTTCATGCTCAATTGTATTAGCTACCTTACGGGCATCTACCAATGCATCAACATTATCTTTAATCGTTGAAATACGTTCTGAAATTTCTTCAATTAAAGCCATGTCTTTAGAAGATATTTTTTCGGCTTTATCAGCAGAAAATACTGCTTTTACCTTATAAACATTGTCCAATAAAAGCGACTGATAACGGGTTGCAACTGGTATAATGTGGTTAATAGCCAAATCACCCAATACACGTGCTTCAATTTGAATTTTCTTTACATAAGTTTCCCATTTCACTTCATTGCGAGCGTGCAATTCTTTTTCACTCAAAACACCCAATTTCGTGAATAATTCAACGCTGCTGGCACTTGTATAAGCTTCAATGATTTTAGGAACACTTGTTTCGCAATCCAGACCACGTTTTGCTGCTTCCACTTTCCATTCTTCGCTATAACCATTTCCGTCAAAA